>NZ_JBSXOK010000048.1:0-27501 GCF_056859415.1 Zunongwangia sp. L-65 | reverse complement strand
CGGTTATAAAACAGCCAAGAGAAGATTTAAAATGGAAGTAAGGAATTTAATTATTGCAATGATAGTGACCTTTTCCGGAGGAGATCCCAACAAATTATTTAAAACTTAAAGTGGCCGGAATTTCTTCCGACCACTAGTGGCTAAATCCTGCCTTTCTTTAAAAAAGTTAGACTTTAACTCCTCCCACTCTTCTTTAGTTTTTGGAGATCGTTTTTTATCCCAATAGCCTTCTGGCCATTTTGGCGTTTTATAATCATCTAAAGTGATATAATCGAGAATGTCTTTTTGCGTATAGGTAATATGATAGAATACCTCATAAAAAGAATATGGTAATCCATGTAATCTTTCGCCAATCTTGTCGAATGACACTTCTTTTAAAACTTTATCAATAGGCATAAAAGCCTCACCACCCATAAGATGTTTTACCAGCTGTGCTCTCTCCATAAACCTTTCTTTTTTAAATTATAAAATCAAATTCGGCCTTTCAACGCATTAAAAACCCAGGAAATGGCAAAAAAACCAATTCCTACAACAGAAAAACCTATTGCGTGATCTCTATATTTTAAGACACCCAGTAGTACGATCGCCGTGGCTACTAAAAAAATAATAAATGAGGCCCAGGCGAAAATGGTGTTCTTATTTAATCCCATAAAATCTTGTTTAAGACACAAATATCGGATATTTTGATTAGTAATTTAAAAATTGAATACTCCGTATTTTGTATTTTAGCCAATATTGTGAAAATTTTTAAATTATTTTTGAAAACAATTAAGCAAACTAAGGTTAAAATTCATTTTTACTCATTTTAAAATTGCTTCCAAAAAACTGTCTATATGGATATTACCTTCAATAAAAATGAAGATCATAATAAATTATTAGTTTCAGACTTAAATCACCACCTAAAAAGAGTGTATTTGGGAGGTGGCGAGAAACGCATCGAAAAACATCACGCCAAAGGAAAAATGACCGCCAGGGAGCGGATTGATTTTTTACTGGATACTCCTGAAGCGGCGATAGAAATTGGCGCTTTTGCCGGCGATGGCATGTACAAGGAACATGGCGGTTGCCCCAGTGGTGGTGTGGTCGTAAAAATTGGAAAAGTTTCTGGCAAACAATGTATTGTAGTGGCTAATGATGCCACCGTAAAAGCAGGAGCCTGGTTTCCTATCACCGGAAAGAAAAACCTGCGTGCCCAGGAAATTGCTATTGAAAATAAGCTTCCCATCATTTATCTCGTAGACAGCGCAGGTGTTTATTTACCGATGCAGGATGAAATTTTCCCAGACAAAGAACACTTTGGAAGAATCTTTAGAAATAATGCCGTAATGAGTAGCATGGGCATCACTCAAATCGCGGCCGTAATGGGAAGTTGTGTTGCCGGGGGTGCTTATTTACCCATTATGAGTGACGAAGCTATTATTGTTGAGAAAACCGGAAGTATTTTTCTTGCCGGAAGCTACCTGGTTAAAGCGGCGATTGGCGAAACCATCGATAACGAAACACTTGGCGGTGCGACCACACATACCGAAATTAGTGGCGTGACCGATTATAAGGCCAAAGACGATAAAGATGCACTCACCAAGATCCAAAATATTATGGATAAAATCGGCGATTTCGATACTGCTGGTTTTAGCCGGAAAAAGGCATTAAAACCAAAATTAGAACCTAACGATATTTTTGGAATTTTACCTAAAAAACGTTCCGATCAATATGATATGATGCAAATCATTGAACGTTTGGTTGATGGATCTGATTTTGAAGAATATAAAAAAGGTTATGGCGAAACGATCATCACCGGTTATGCTCGTATCGATGGTTGGGCTGTTGGCATTGTTGCCAATCAGCGTAAAATCGTTAAAACCAAAAAAGGAGAAATGCAGTTTGGCGGAGTCATTTACTCAGATTCGGCAGATAAAGCCACTCGTTTTATTGCAAATTGTAACCAAAAGAAAATCCCTCTAGTGTTTCTTCAGGATGTTACCGGATTCATGGTGGGCAGCAAAAGTGAGCATGGCGGCATCATCAAAGACGGTGCGAAAATGGTAAATGCAGTAAGCAATTCAGTAGTACCAAAATTCACAATTATTATTGGTAATTCCTATGGAGCCGGTAACTACGCCATGTGCGGTAAAGCCTATGATCCAAGATTGATCGTTGCCTGGCCAAGTGCAGAGCTGGCCGTTATGGGCGGTACGCAAGCCGCAAAAGTGCTGGCTCAGATAGAGACCGCTTCATTAGAGAAAAAAGGGGAAAAAGTAGATGCTGAAAAAGAAAAAAAGGTTTTTGAAGCCATTAAATCCAGATACGACGAGCAAACCTCAGCATATTATGCAGCAGCCAGGCTATGGACAGATGCGGTGATTAATCCTATGGATACCCGCAAATGGATCTCAACCGGAATTGAAGCTGCAAATCACGCCCCAATCGAAAAAGATTTTAATTTAGGGGTTATTCAAACTTAACCTCAAAATGATAAGTTTGGAAAGTCGTACCTAAATTATAGAATTTAGTCACAAACCACATTGTTTAATTTAATCATCAGGAATGAAAAAACTTCTTTCTACATTTTTGTTTTCAATACTTGCTTTTATGGCTTCCTCACAAGTCCTAAGCAATAAAGAAAAATATACCGAAGCTGATACCCTTCGCGGTTCTTTACGAGCCGAGCGTGCGTATGATGCGTTAAGATACCATTTAAAACTGAAGGTAAATCCTTCAGAAGAATTTATTGATGGTAGCAACATTATCACTTTTAAAACCGAACAAAAATTGCCGGTAATGCAAATCGATCTATTTGAAAATATGAACATCGATTCGATTGTTTTTCATGGTAAAAACTTAAAATATAACCGAAAATACAACGCTGTTTTTGTTGAATTTGAAGAAGCTCTGGCCAAAAACACAACAGATTCTTTAGAGTTTTTCTATTCTGGGCACCCCATAGTAGCCAAAAATGCGCCCTGGGACGGCGGTTTTGTCTGGACACGGGACAAGCAGGGAAATCCCTGGGTTGGTGTGGCCGTTCAGGGAACCGGCGCCAGCTTATGGTATCCCAATAAAGATCACCAAAGCGACGAGCCAGAAAGTGTGCAATTGGATATTGCAGTGCCAAACGGACTAATGAATGTATCAAACGGTAGAATGATTGGCAAAAAGGAGCTTGGTAATGGTTATACCGAATGGAGTTGGAAAACCGTAAATCCAATCAATAACTACGATGTAATGATTAACATCGCTAACTACGAACATTTTTCAGATCAGTTCCAGGATCTTACACTGGATTATTACGTACTTCCTTATAATCTTGAAAAAGCTAAAAAACAATTTGAAGAAGTAAAAGATATGATGGCTTGCTTTTACGAAAAAATGGGACCTTACCCCTTTGTAGAAGATGGCTATAAACTAGTAGAGACTCCGTATCTTGGAATGGAGCATCAAAGCGCAGTTGCCTACGGAAATAAATATATGAAAGGCTATTTAGGCCGGGATCTTTCTGGCACGGGAATAGGATTAAAATGGGATTATATCATAATTCATGAATCGGGACATGAATGGTATGGCAATAGTATTACTGCAAAAGATATTGCAGATATGTGGATTCACGAAGGCTTTACCACCTACACCGAAGCTATTTATACTGAATGTGGCTGGGGAAAAGAAGCGGCTTTAAAATATATAAAAGGACAACGTTCTAATATCCAAAACAGAGCGACCATAATCGGTGATTACGGAGTAAATGCTGAAGGCTCTGGGGATATGTATTTTAAAGGATCTAATTTACTAAATACCATTAGAAGCATTTATGATAATGATGAACTTTGGTGGGATACCTTGAGGGATTATACGGCGACTTATAAACATAAGATCATCGATACCAAAACCGTTGAAGATTTCTTCAATAAACCTATAAAAACAGATTTAAAGCCGGTATTCGATCAATATTTAAGACATACCAGAATTCCCGAGTTACAATTTAAAAAAGATGGTAAAACTTATGCGTATCGATGGAGAGCAGATGTTCCAGAATTTAATATGCCGGTAGATGTATTTATCGACGGCAAAGAAACCCGTCTAAAACCAAGCTTAAAATGGAAAAAACTAGATAAAAAAGTATCTGGTGAAGATTCAATAAAACTCAATGATCTTGAATTTTACGTAAACATGAGTTTTAAATAAAAAATCGAGTTATAACAGCTTAAGAATAAAGGTTGAGATTTGATAATTTCAGCCTTTGTTTTTTACAGGTTTAGTTCAATTTCTGTTTTCTACCCATAATAAAATAGAGGATTGTCCCAAAAAAACTAAAGAAGATCACGATAAGTAACCACACTATTTTATTATTCCCTTCAAAATCATTTTTTACGATATCTATGATGGCTAAAAGGGGAAATAATAATCCGAACAAAAAAACTATTAAAACTATAATAATTTGAGGAGTACCAATGGCTAGTATTTGATATAACATCGTTAATTGATTTTTATAAAACTAACGTTTTTCATCTAAAAAAAATAAATTTTATAAAAAATGCTTAATCTGTATCGTCCAGCTGAAAAATCTCATTTACTGAACAAGCAAAAATTTTAGAAAGCTTTAAAGCAAGAATCGTAGATGGCGCATATCTATTTTTCTCCATAGAATTTACTGTTTGCCTGGAAACCCCAAGTAATTTTGCTAAATCCTCCTGAGTCATATTCTTTTTGGCGCGCTCAACTTTAATTGTATTCTTCATTAATTAAATCTTTTCATGAAGTAAAAAACGCCAAAATACCATAAGAACATCGTAAAAAGTAACTGATTAGCCTGGAGATCGATCTCAAAACTTCCATTAAATAAAATACTTCCAAGAGGACTTATAAGGGCAAAAATAACTCCGTATAAGAAAGTAGCTGCAAAAGCTAACAATCTCAGTTTCATACTACGTTCATCTTCTACCTTTTCCTTTGAAAGAGCTAATACCAAAAAAGCGATCAATACTAGATCAAAGAAACCATTTTTAATAATTTCATTTTCTACTGCTATAAGGTCTATACTAGAAATAATAAAAAGCACTAAAGAAATAGCGAGTAATACATAGCCAACTATTTTAAATTTATGCGGAAGTAATTTGAGATCCATATTTTTCATTTGTAAAGAATTTAAGTCTAAAAGACAAAAATACTTTACATCTCAAAAATATCAAACTATGCTGTTGTTAAAAAAATTGATTATACTCGTTTTAAGAAAAGAGCGATAACCTCTTTATTTGTTATTTTTAAAATTGATTTTCGAGAAAATTACCCCACCCTGCTTTTTAGGGTGTTATCACGATGAATTTTCCCACTGGTAGTTTCTTCAAATTTTTCAACAAAATAAATCTTTTTTGGATGTTCAAACTTTTCTAAAGATTTTAGATTCGCGATGTTTTCTTTCATTTTTTCTAAACCTTCTTCAGAAAAAGCAGCTTCAATAAAAAGTACCAGTTTATTTCCTAACGCATCATCTGGAATTGATGTTATAAAAAAGCGAGAATCGATAATTTTACCCAGTTTTTTTTCAATTTCTTCGGGATGTAATTTTACTCCTCCACTATTGATCACATTATCAATCCTACCTTTCCAATTAAATTTTTTATAGGTAAGAATATCCACAACATCATTGGTAACAATGATCTCATCTGAAAGGTTTGGTGCTTTAATAATCAGACAACCGCGTTCATCTTTACTTATATTGATATTCGGTAATACTTTAAAAGGGCGTGATTGCTTCTTTTTTTTCGTAGGATTTATACGTCTTGCGGCAATATGGGTAATAGTCTCGGTCATACCATAAGTTTCATATACCTTGGTATGTACCTCTTTTACCATTTTCTGTAGTCTAAGCGACATAGCTCCTCCTCCAACGATTAACTTTTTAACCAGGTGTAAGCGGGCCACCGAATTATCCAGCTGAAAAGGCGTCATGGCACAAAAATCATAAATTTTAAAAACCTGATCTAAAGGTGTAGCAGAGGGAGGCACTAAATCGAGTTGCCAACCACAAACAATAGCTCGAATGATCATCATTTTACCAGCAATATAAGTTGCAGGAAGACAAAGCAAGGCTTTAGTGTCTTCTGGAAGATCAAAATATTTGGCAGTGGCTAGAGCCGAATTGACCATGTATTCCTTTTTAAGCCGAATGGTTTTAGGTTTCCCTGTAGATCCTGAAGTTTTTACCTCTACAAACTCCTGAGGCTTTAACCAGTCCAGAATAAAACTTCCTACTTCTTCTTCAAAAGCTTCTCCTTCTTTTATAAAATGAAATGCATGTTGTCGTAATTCAGCATTACTGAAATGTCGCTTATTCAGCTTAAAATTAGGATGCGTTTCCGGAACCTTATAGAAGTCTGCCATATTGCTCTAAATATGATTCAAATCTGACTAATCTACGTTATCAAATTACTATTATAAGTTTAAAAATAGCTAATTTTTAGTAATCTCCGTTAATTTCAGATAAATCTTCAATATCTACGACACTATTAGAGGCAATAATTGCTGGTTTTTCTACTTTGCCAAACAGTCGATTGCTCCAGTTTTTCCAGTGATATTTCTTTGCATAAATCAAAAGAATTAAAGGATAAATAACCAAAACGCTTACCCAAATATCCCAACCGGCAACAGGACTGGAAACATCGCGTAAAATAGATTCTGTATTAAAAGCAGTCCACTCTGCGGTTACCAGTAGAGCAGCTACTAAATTATTAGCCGCATGAAATCCTAAAGGCAATTCCAAACCTTCGTCCATCAGTGTCATGATCCCTAACATAAAGCCGGTGCCTATATAGCTTACCATCACCAGATCTCCCATTTGGCTAACTTCAGGGTTCCAGTAATGCAAGCCACCAAAAACGACCGATGTAATCACCAAAGGAATCCAGCGATAACCTGTTTTAATCCCTATGCCCTGCATTAAATACCCTCTAAAAAAATATTCCTCAAAACTGGTTTGTAACGGGACCATTACAATGGCAATCGCTGCCAATATTAAAAATGGAACCAGATTAAAATTAATCGTATAATTCTGTGGATTAATAAATAAAAAATCAACAAGAATTAAAGTAACATTTAAAATCACAATCAAACCGAACGAGAACCAAAAACGTCCCCAGTCAATCTTTTTTCGGCTCGTGGTTAATTCTGTAAATGACTGTCGATGCAAATTTTTAACCAGAAAAAGCAGCGCTCCTAAGCCAATAGCAAAACTTAGCAAGAGAAAGAAAAAAGTGAGATTACTATCTAAAGCACTCATCATAGTAGCTTCATCCACCGTACCGAAATCTGCAGTAACACCAAGTTTAAAAATAACAGCTATTGCTAATGGAAGTTGCCCCATAAAAAGCGCTACGATCGTAACAATTGTACCTATAATATATCGCCACGCATTATTTTTGCTTTTAAAAGCCTGTTCTATATACATTTGTGTATTTAAAATTTAAAACACCAGTTTAAACCAGGATTATAACTAATTTGTCCGTTTTTAACCTCTAACGGACTCTCAACATTATTGGTGTACAAATTTCCCGTTCCTAATCCCTGTGGCATCGTTACATTTTTCTCGTAAGTAAATTGAGAAATAGCATTTAAACCAATATTACTCTCTAACGCGCTTGTATTCCACCAGCCAATATTATTATTTTCAGCTAGGTCTATCCATTGCTGAGTTCCTTTAAACCCACCAATAAGACTCGGTTTAAATATCAGATATTGGGGTTGTATGGTTTGTAGTAATGTTTTCTTTTTTGTTACATCAAAGACACCTATCAACTCTTCGTCTAGGGCAATTGGCAATGGAGTTTCGGCACAAAGCTTTGCCATTTCTTCCCAATTTCCCTGTTTTATCGGCTGTTCTATGCTATGAAGTTTTAATTCACTTAAACGCTTCAGTTTTTCTAATGCATTTTTAGGATCAAAAGCACCATTAGCGTCTACGCGTAGTTCTATTTCTTCTGCAGAATATTGTGACCGAATATATTTAAGCAATTCGATTTCAGTATCAAAATCTATAGCTCCAATCTTCATTTTGATGCAATTAAAGCCCGATCTCAATTTATCTTCTATCTGGGATTTCATAAAATCCTTTTCCCCCATCCAGATGAGTCCGTTTATTGCAATGGCATCTTCGCCTTTTGTAAATGCTGAGGAAAATAATTCAAACTCATTTTCATTTTTGAGCGACTGAAAAGCCATCTCGATCCCAAACTGAATACTAGGAAATTCAACGAGCGCTTCCCAAAGTTCATTTTTTCCAAGATGGATATTTTCACAGGCCCATTTTAGCTTTGTTTCATAATCTGGCCTGTCGTCGATACTTAACCCACGTAAAATGCCGCATTCACCATAACCAAAATTATTACCATCCTCTATTTTGATAAACCAGGTTTCCTTAACAGTAAGAACGCCCCGCGAAGTTCCGCTGGGGCGTTTAAAATTTAAAATATACTTTTTATAAGTTGCTTGCAACTGCGTTGTCTTTAGTCTGTTAGTATTTTAGATTTTTAGTAAACTAGAATGAAATTCTTGTTAGAATTTTTAATAATTTTAATGTCGGATTATGATCTTAATGTGGTTCTAAGTTTTGAAGTCATTTTTATTATTTTGTGTAATTTCTGCGAAAATTCTTCAAAAGTATTCAAATCTAAAAAATTAAGATCATTTATAATGATTAATTGCATTTCCAATTCGTAACATGAACCTAGCGCAATCGCTAAAAAATCTAACATTTCAATCTACTAATAATCGAAGATTCCAATAATCTAATATTCTTTAAAATTAAACACTTAATTTTTCACCAATATCCAATAAGATCAACTCCTTACCTTTATCCGCAAATTTCTTTTTAGCTTCAGCATGATCAATTTCGATATAACCAAAAGTATCATAGTGACAGCCTAAAATTCGCTTACACTCAATAAAATCACTGGCAATGACCGCTTCATCTGGCCCCATAGTAAAATTATCTCCAATTGGTAATACCGCTAAATCGAGTTTGGTAAATAACGGAATTAACTTCATATCCATACTTAAAGCCGTATCTCCGGCGATATAGAGATTTTTCTCTCCTGTTTGAATAACAAAACCACCCGGTAATCCACCAGAGGCACCATCAGGGAAGGTACTACTATGCCAGGCCTGTACATACTTTACCTTTCCAAAATCAAATTGCCAACTCCCTCCATGATTCATTGGATGTACCTTAAATCCTTTTTCCTCGTAATAGGAAGCGATTTCGGCATTACTTACAATAACCGCACCTGTATTTTTTGCCACGGTTTCTACATCTAAAACATGATCCTGATGGGCATGTGTTACTAAAATATAATCTGCTTTTATTTCTTTTAAATTGATTTTATCCTTTGCGTTTTCATTTCCTGAAATAAAAGGATCTACCAGAATATTAATATCTCCTATTGCAAGGCCAAGACAATTTTGACCATAAAATGTAAGTTCCATAACAATTTTATTTGATTTGCACCTAAAATACTAATTGATGCCTGGAGAAATAGAATTTAGAATTCTATAATTTTGTTAAACTTCAGCTTAAAAAATCTGGCCAACAGCAAATAGTAAAGACATGCCAAATGTTGATAGTGCCAGTACCTTAAGCTCTGGATCCAGTAAAGCCGGAGACTCATTTTGCATCACTCTTTTAAGGTGAAGAATAAGCGGAATAAAGGCGATATAAAAAATAATATCATCCCATCCTTCAAAAATCAGGGCTGAATATATCGTCATAAGAAAGATGGCTCCAAGAATTAAAAAATAGTGATAGGTTTTTGCTCCTTTCTCGCCCAATTTTACCGCTAAAGTAATTTTTCCTGATCTCTCGTCAGGCACTCTATCCCTCATATTATTAAGATTAAGCACACCAGCACTTAAAAGTCCTATGGCTGCAGCCGGTATAAGCACTGTCCAATCAAAATCATTGACATAAAGAAAAAAGGATCCAAAAACCGCGACGATCCCAAAGAAAATAAATACGAAAATATCCCCTAAACCACGATAGCCATAAGCGGAGTTTCCTACGGTGTATTTTATTGCCGCCACAATAGAGGCTACACCTAAGCCAATAAAAATAAGACTATACATAAAATCCTCACTATCAAAGGATGCATAGATCAAACAAATAGCCAGGATAAAGGTGATGATCGAAGTGAGGATAATTCCCCTTTTCATTTCAGCATGCGATATTAATCCACTTTGGATGGCTCGTTGCGGGCCTATACGTTCATCGTTATCTGTTCCCTTTACTCCATCACCATAATCATTTGCAAAATTAGATAATACCTGAAGCCCCAATGTTGTGGCCAGTGCCAATGAAAAAATTCCCAGACTAAAATAGCCTTGCTGGGCTGCGATGGTGCTGCCCACTAAAATTCCCGAAATGGATAAAGGCAAAGTTCGTAATCGGGCAGCATTTACCCAGGAATTTATTTTTCTCATTTAACGCATTATTTTAACCAACACTTCTTTTAAAAGATCTCCTGAAGATAAATTTACGGCACCAACCCCTTTACTCTTTACATCAGCTTCCTGCAAAACATTTATCGCATAACTCACTTTTTTCATCGGATAATTTCTGGCAGCCACGGTATAATCGTTCACAAAATAAGGATTTACCTTTAGCTGTTTTGCCACATTCATTTTTGATTTATCTGATAAACCATGATATTGCAACAATTGCGAAAAATAAGAGAACAATAGGGATATGGTAACCACCAGCGGATTATCTTTTGGGTTTTGCGAAAAATAGTTGATAATGCGATGTGCCTTTATCTCGTCTTTTAAACCAACAGCTTTACGTAACTCAAAATTATTGAAATCTTTACTAATTCCAATATTTTGTTCAATTAGCTCTGGTGTAACATCGGTTCCTTTTTCACAAACCAATTGAAGTTTTTGCAATTCATTATCGATTTTCCCCAAATCTGTGCCTAGAAATTCAACCAGCATTTGGGAAGCTTTTGGAGATATTCCCAAACTTCTGGATTTTAAATTTCTCACAATCCAATCTGAAACCTGGTTCTCATATAGTTTTTTACTATCCAGAATTACTCCACTTTTCTTGATAGTTTTATACACCTTTTTACGCTTATCCAGCGTTTTATGTTTATAGCAAAGGACCAAAACTGTTGTTGGTTGTGGATTTTCAGCATAATCACTTAGTTTATCGATTGTCCTTGCAAGATCCTGAGCTTCTTTTACAATCACCACCTGTCTCTCGGACATCATAGGATAGCGCTTGGCATTTCCCACAATGTCATCAACATTGGTATCGCGACCGTACATAATGATTTGATTAAATCCCTTTTCTTCTTCATGCAATACATTGTCCTCGATATAATCGGCAACTTTATCCACAAAATAAGGTTCTTCTCCCATTAAAAGATAAATAGGAGCAATTTTTCCATTTTTAATATCGGTCACAATTTGTTTTGCGTCATCCATGCAGAAAAAGAATCTTTTAGGCTGAAATTAGTTTTACCCGTAAAGGCTTTTAGATGTTGTATTCTTTAGTATTTTTGAGGTCTATGATCGACCTTAATTTTCCAAAATATAATTTCAGGTTCAAAAATAGTCAAAATAAAATAGCTGTTTTCGACGAACTAAGGAAAAAATTTATCATTCTCACTCCAGAAGAATGGGTACGCCAACATTGTACGCAATTCCTCAGGCAGGAAAAAGAATTCCCAAAAAGTCTTATTAATGTTGAAAAGCAACTGAAGATAGGCAAATTAACCAAACGTTACGATGTTGTGGTTTATAATAATGATGGCAGTATACACCTTATTGTAGAATGCAAAGCACCACATATTAAGATCACCCAAAATGTTTTCGATCAGATTGCGCAGTATAATATGACCTTAAATGCAGAATATTTAATGGTAACCAATGGTTTATCCCATTATTATTGCAAAATGAATTACGAAGCCGGCGAATATGAATTTCTACAGGAAATCCCTGCTTACAAATCGGCATAAATGAAAATAGCAATTGTCATATTAAATTGGAATGGGAAAGCTTTGTTAGCACAATTTTTGCCTTCGGTGATCCAATTTTCTTCGAAAGCGAATATTTATGTCGCCGATAATGCTTCCACCGATGATTCTATCGATTTCTTAAGAAATGCTTATCCTGAAGTAAAAATCATTCAGAATAAAGAAAATGGCGGCTATGCCAAAGGATACAACGATGCATTGAAAGATATTTCAGAAGAGATCTTAATTCTTTTAAATAGTGATATTGAAGTAAGCAAGGACTGGCTAAACCCGATTTTGGATATTTTTCACAAGGAATCTAAAACTGCCGCCGTCCAACCCAAAATATTAGACTTTAAGAATAAATCGTATTTTGAATATGCCGGAGCTGCAGGTGGATTTATTGATAAATATGGTTTTCCGTACTGTCGTGGAAGGATTTTTGAAACTATCGAAGAAGATAAAGGCCAATATAATGATGAAGTTGATATTTTTTGGGCTAGCGGTGCCTGTTTAGCAATAAAAAATGCTGTATTTAAAGAAGTTGGAGGTTTTGATGAAGATTTTTTTGCCCACCAGGAAGAAATAGATTTATGCTGGAGAATAAAAAATCTTGGTTATTCGATAAAATACACTGGAAAATCATGCGTTTATCACGTTGGAGGGGCAACATTAGATAAAATGAATCCTAAAAAGACCTTTTATAATTTTAGAAATAGTCTTTTTATGCTGGTTAAGAACCTTCCTAAAGAAAAAATGCGTAAAATTGTGTTGCAAAGAATGGTTTTAGATGGTATTGCCGGACTTAAATTCCTTTTTCAGGGAGATTTAAGACATTTTTTGGCGGTATTAAAAGCTCACTCTGATTTTTACGTCAATTTTTCCAAAATGACTAAAAAAAGAATTGAAAAATCATCTAAATTTACATACTTTGATGTAAAATCTATCGTTTTTGAATATTTTGCATTAAAAAAAACAACTTATAAAAAATTAATATAAAGCTCATCTAAAGTATTGTTAATACTACTTTTAAGCTTTATATTTTTTTGATACTTTTGGAAAATCTAACATTAACAATAATTACAATAAGTTATGAAAAAAATCATGCTTTTATCAGCCTCTGCGGCTATCTTGCTATCTTCATGTGTTTCTAATAAGAAATACGCTGAACTAGAAGCGAAACAAAAAGAAACTCAAGACCAGCTTAATACCGCCACTGTAAAATTAAATGCTTGTCTTGAAAGTAAAGACGAAATGACTGAAAGGATTAAAGTTCTTAATAATACAAATGCTGCTTTACTAAACAATGTTGGTGATCTTGCAACACTTTCTAAGAAAGAAGCTCAAAATTTAGAGCGTTCTCTGGAAAGCATCAAAGAAAAAGATCTTGCTATCAAAAGCATGAGAGATGCGATCAACAAAAAAGACTCTGTTACTTTAGCTCTTGTAACAAGCTTAAAAGGAGCTATTGGAAACATGAACGATGACGATATAGAAATTAATGTTGAAAAAGGTGTTGTTTACGTTTCTATTTCTGATAAATTATTATTTGACAGTGGTCGTTACAACGTAACTAACCAGGCTAGAGAAGTTCTCGGAAAAGTTGCTACAGTAATTAAAAATAAACCAGACATCGAGTTTATGGTAGAAGGTCATACAGATGACAAATCGATATCTACTTCTATGTTCCAGGATAACTGGGATCTTTCTGTAAAGAGAGCTACTTCTGTAGTTAGAATTCTTCAGGACGAGTTTGGTGTAGATCCTAAGCGTATGACAGCTGCAGGTAGATCTTACTACATGCCAGTAGCTTCTAACGCAACTGCTGAAGGTCGTGCTAAAAACAGAAGAACAAGAATCGTTGTTCTTCCTAAACTAGACCAATTCTACGGAATGATCGAAGAAGGTATGGAACAAGCTTCTAAAGCCTCCAACTAATAAGATCAACCATCTTAATATCAAAAAGCCACGCAATTGCGTGGCTTTTTTCGTATCATCCAAATCGATTATACATTTAATTTCTAAGATTTAAGAAAATCAACCACAATTTTGTTCACCTGTTCTTTATGCGTAAACACTATTCCGTGAGGACCACCTTCAATTACTTTGTACGTGCTGTTAGAGAGCATATTATCACTCTTTTCTCCTGCTGTTTTAATCGGTACAATTTCATCTGCGTCACCATGAACCACCAGTGTAGGAATATCAAACTTTTTTAAATCTTCTCTAAAATCGGTATATCCAAAAGCATCTATACAATCTAATGTTGCCTTTGCAGAAGCTTTAGTTGCAATAGTCCAGCAATAATGCAATTGCTGCTTACTAACTTTATCCTTGTTCTCTTCAAAATTCACAAACTGTTGTCCAAAATTCTCTAAAAAAGCTGCGCGATCCTTTCTAATTTCTTTCTTAAAGCCCTCAAAAACATCCTCTTCGATTCCTTCAGGATTATCCTTTGTCTTTAACATATAAGGCGGTACGGCAGAAATCAATCCTGCTTTCAGCAATTTTTTTGTTCCATATTTACCAATGTATCTCGCTACTTCTCCACCGCCCATAGAAAAACCGATGATAGAAACCTGAGTAAGTGTAAGTTTTTCTATAATATCATGTAGATCCTTCGCCAGGATATCATAATTATACTCTTCCCAGGGCTTATCGCTATCTCCAAAACCACGACGATCATAAGCAATCACTCGAAAGCCTTCATTTACTAAAGTTTCGATTTGATATTCCCACATACGATGACTTAAAGGCCACCCGTGAATTAAAATTACCGGTTTACCCTTGCCGTAATCTTCATAGAAAAGCTTAATGGGTTTTTCTTTTTCTACAGAAGTTGTTTCAATAAAACTCATAACTTATTTTTTATTTTCCCCTGAATTTAAATATTTAAGACTTCAAATCCTTAAATAAAATCCATCTTAACCAGTAATTAACTGAACGTAGCCATTATGTTATGATCTCATTAAAAATTTCTTTAGAGCTTGAGTTAAACGCAAAATCTTTCGTTAGTTCTAAACATGCCGATTTTTAAAATTGTAAAAATCTTACTCAAAATAAAAGAACATTTTTTTAGTATATTATATGACCAATTAATCAAAAACGACCATGATTTTAAGAATCCCTAAAAATGCAGAAAGGGCAAACATCCCTTTGCCACCAGAGGACGGTTTTTTTATCTCAGAGAATATTGCAAACCATTTAGATGTACCCCTACATTTTCATCCCGAATATGAATTATCTTTTATAGAAAACGGGAAAGGTTTAAAAAGAATCGTGGGAGACTGCCTGGAAGAGACCGTAACCCCGTCTCTTGCCCTAATAGGTCCTAATCTTACCCATGGTTGGGAGGCACACAAATGTATGCGGGAAGGCATTCATGAAATATCCCTGCATTTTCAGAACAAACTTTTTGGTGATCAGTTTTTAGGACTAAAAGTAATGCTACCTATTAAATGGATGTTAGAACAGTCTACCCAGGGAATTGCTTTTTCTCCCACTACCGCAAAGCAATTGTCACCAAAAATAAAAAATCTATCAAAAACAGCTGGCATCCAGTATATCCTGGAGCTTATTTTTATTTTACATGAACTGGCAATCTCTAGAAATAAGTGTTTATTATCTACCCCCCAGCAGTTTAAAAATCCTAAAGTAAATAGATTAGCGCTTGTGAATCATTATTTAAAACATCATTATAGTCGCAAAATAAAATTGGCTGAAATATCAAACTTTATGAACATGAGCCCGGGCTCTTTTAACCGTTTTATAAAAAAGAAAACCGGAAAAACCTTTACTGAATACACCAACTACCTAAGGCTAGGCTTTGCAGCGAAACAATTGATCGAAAAAGAAACAAGCATTGCTGAAATTGCTTTTAGCTGTGGGTTTAATAATATTGCACATTTTAACCGGGTCTTTAAGAAATATAAGCATTGTACACCCAGCGAATATCGTAAAGAGTTTAACTCACTTAAGTTGGTAGGATAAGAACTCTTAAAAACTGTTTCTTAAAATCACCAATCTAAAACCTAAGATCGGGCCCAATAGACCTCCTCTGGAAAACTTTTTTTGTAATTCTAAATCTACCAAAACGTAAGCGGACTATTATACGATCCTTAGGTAAGAATAAAAAAACTCCCGCTAATAAATAGCGGGAGTTTTTTAAAACGAAATTTATCTAATAACCAGGATTTTGCTGAAGCGTAGGTCCCTCTGCAGTTGTACTTAAATCTATTTGTCGCTGCGGAATAGGAAAATATCTATCGTTAGTATTAAATTCGGCTCCACGAACATCGGTGGTAATTTGCCCCTCGTATTGTACAAAATCGTTTAATACCTCTTGAGCTACCCCCCATCGAACCAAATCAAAGAATCGATGACCTTCCATTCCTAATTCCACCCTTCTTTCAAACATAATTGCTTTCATAGCCTGCTCTTTAGAAGTGAAATATCCATCGGGATAGCGCTGAACGTGATAATTTGCAGCATGATCTTCTGAAAATCCCTGCATCGGATTATCAGGATCTATATAATCTTTTAACCAACTATCAGGATGATCGGCTATCCTTCCGCGTACACGGTTTACATACGATAAAGCCATAGTTAAGCTTCCTGCCTGGGCTTCAGCTTCGGCGGCCATTAATAATACATCAGCAAATCTTAGAATATTTACGTTAATGGCATTTCCTGGTGCCCAGGCACTCTGGTCTGAAAATTCATCTGCATTATATTGCCAGTAGATGTGCTTTTTAGGTGCATAAGGCCCTCCGGAAGATTGTTCTCTTACCCAATCGTAACCTGGGTGATATCCCCAATCATGATATGGGATTCCGCGTCTGCCCACTGTCCAGTCTAGTCTTGGATCTAAAGATTGGGTATCTGGTGTAAAAGCCTCATTGGAAAGAATTCCCATATCGTTCTTTACAGGGGTATTATTATAGTTGTCCAGATAAGGTAATCCTGTACTCTCGCTAGTTCTAAATGCATTTACAAGATCTTGTGTAGGCTGATAAAAGCCACAACATCTAAACGGACTATTATAAGGATAAGATAACATAAGGCCCTGATTTGCATTTGCAATTGTATTGGTACCATCGTTAGCTACCATTTGTATGGCAAATATCGATTCACTACCATTTTCATATAAGGCATTAAAATTATGGTGATAATTGTCTAACAAAGCATAGGCTAAACCTCCAGAGGTTTTTCCAGAACTAATAACCTCGGTAAATATTTCTTTAGCTTCAGAAAATTTATCCTGAAAAAGATAGGTTTTACCAAGATAGGACGCAGCAGCCCATTTATTGGCACGCCCTATTTCGGTTTGTGTTTCAGGAAGATTTTCATAAGCATATTTGAAGTCTTCTTCAATATATGGCCAAATATCCATATCGTTAGAGACATAATAATCTTCTGTAGTCTCATCGATCCAGGGCACCATATCAAACATCTTTTTCAATTCAAAATAATAATGCCCTCTTAAAAAACGTGCCTGTCCTGATATATTTGCTTTAACATCCTCAGCTATCCCTTCGGTTTCATTCAATACTTTTAATACGGAATTAGCTCGGGTTACCCCCTCGTAAACCGCTTTCCATTTCGAATTAAAAAAGCCATTACTGGCATCTACACTATAAGTTGCTATAGAATTTATTGCTGGTTGATCCCCTCCGTCACTTCCTTTATGGGCATCACCTCCGCTAATATCACCGTAAATCCAATTAGAAGGCGCGGCTTCCCAGGGAGATCCTCCACCCAGTGCGAGCACAGTACCATTATCCTCATCCTGACCGTCTAAAGCCGCATAAGCCGCTATTAATAGCGCTTCTACTCCTTTTTCATCGCTTAAAGTCTTATTGTCCAGTGTTCCGTAAGCGGGTTTATCTAAAAAATCCTCTGAGCAGCTATGGAATACTACCATACCTAATATCCCTGCTGCAACTATATAAATTGTTTTTTTCATATCACTCTTTTTTAAAACTAGAAACTAAGGTTTACACCAAAAATTAATTTTTTAGGGGTTGGATACGCGCCCTCATCAATACCAAAAGCCGTGGCAGAACCGGTAAGTTCAGGGTCTATACCAGAATATTTAGTAATTGTAAAAAGGTTAGCGCCCTGTACATACAGATGTAATTGGCTAAAACCTATTTGATCTAAAAACGCATCCGAAAAGCTATATCCCAACTGAATATTACGCGCCCTTAGATAAGATCCGTCCTCTACAAAATAGGAATTTGGAACATTTGCGGTACTAAAGCTGCCTCCTGTTTCCTGTATAGGAGCCGATGCATTATTATTTTCAGGGGTCCAGGAGTCATATAAAGCAGTATAGCTTTTTGCCCCGTTAAAAGAACTATAGAAATCATGCCACCAGGTAACCTGATTCCAAATATCATTCCCATAAACACCGTATAAAAACATGCTAAAATCCCAATTTTTATAGGTGAGCTCAATATTTAAACCAGCCGTAAAATCTGGATTAGGATTTCCTAAAAACTTACGATCTTCACTGCTAATCAAACCGTCCCCATTAGTATCTTCGTAACGAAAACGACCTACCCCTATATCTGACTGATACTCTGCGCTTGGATCGCCCAAAATTTGTTGTGCCTGTTGATTGGCTTCATCTACTTCTGCCTGGCTGTTCCAAAATCCAACGATATTATATCCAAAAAACTGTCCAACAGAATGTCCTATAGCATTTCTTACAATACTACTTCCGTTAAACCTGCGAGCTTCTTCATCAAAATAAGAAACCCCATCTGCTATATTCCTAATTTCATTAGTATAGGTGGTAAACGTAAGTGTTGAATTCATTTTAAAATCTGAAGTCAGATCGAAAAATGCCGTGGCAGAAAGGTCTAATCCACTATTCTGCATTTTAGCGATATTCACATAGGGTGCTTGAGATACTCCCGCGGTTCCAGGTAATTCGGGATTATATAATAAATCTACCACGTCTTTACGGTAATAATCTGCTGAAATTTGTAGGCTCCTGTTGAATAAACTGGCATCGATCCCAATATTTGCATTTATATTTTTCTCCCATTGAGCGCCAGGATTACCTATACGTAATCGTTGAAAACCTTCTATGATATTACTATTAGTCCCATTCAAATCGTAATAAGAAGATACTCTGCTACTACCGTAGGTGGTAAAGGCATTAGCTGGATCAACGTTATTTTGGTTACCCATTACCCCATAACCACCTCTCAATTTCAAATCGTTTATCCAATCTACATCCTCCATAAACGCTTCTTTACTAATTCTCCATCCCGCACTTGCTGCTGGAAACCACCCATGTCTTGGATTGGTAAACCTGGAGGTCGCATCCCTACGTATAGTTGCACCTAATAAAAAGCGATCGTTAAAGGTATAATCTAGCCTTCCAAAGAGCGAAAAAAGAGCATCTTCAGTATAAATTCCATTGTTGGTTTGTGTACCGGAGCCGGTCCCTAAATTGACATAATTAGGATCGAAAGAATAAAAACCCTGAGTAATTGCCGTGATTAATTTATATTGATTGGAATAGGCTTCGCTACCTATTAATACTGTTAAGTCATGAAGATCATTAAACGTATTTTGATATTGAAGCGTATTGGACCACGTCCAGTTATAGCCGGTACCTGCATCTTCTGTGAGCTGATTATAGGTGGTGTTTTCCGCATTTTCATAAGTGGGATATGCAAATGTCTTTGCGGTTGAGTTAGAATACGTACCTCCAAAGCTAGTCCTTGCGGTAAATTTTTCCAGAAAATTTAATTCTGCAAAAATATTTCCGAAAACCTGATTGGTTTTGCTATAATTATTCCGATTTCTTTCTAAAATAGCCACAGCATTCTGAGAATTTCCTAGTGATGGGGCCTGGGTACCGGCAAAATTCCCTGCTATATCATATACCGGTATGATTGGCTGACTGCGGTAGGCATGGTTTATAGGGTTCTCTCCGGTTACATCAACTCGATTACCATCAGAAAGCGAAAAAGAAATATTCTCCCCTATCCTAAAGTTATCGGTAATGTTAAACTGACTGTTTACCCTGATGTTATACCGTTCAAAATAAGTGTTGATCAAGGTTCCGTCCTGGTTCATATAATTTAAAGAGAATAAGAAGTTTCCTTTTTCCCCACCCTGACTTACAGCGATATTATGGTTGGTGATAGGTGCATTATTAAAGATCTCCTGAAACCAGTTAGTGCCATTCTGGTTCGCTCTAATAATTTGGTTAAAGCCATTTACGGCATCAGAACTTGTATAATAGGGATCTACGTAATATGTAGATTCATCAACTTCACCTTGAGCGGCTCCTCCTGGCAAAATATAATAAGGAAGTACGGGTTGTGCTCCAGACCCATATTGCCTATCGGTAATGCCTGCCCCGGGGTTGGTATTTTCCATAGCCCTCCATCTAAGGTCTGCATGCTCCTGCGGACTAAGTATATCGTAAACATTTCCTTTAGGAACTATTTGCGTACCGTAAAAGGCATTGTAATTAACTTTAAGTCCGCCCTTTCCTTTTTTAGTCGTTATAATTATCACTCCGTTGGCGGCACGAGCACCATAGATAGAAGCAGAGCCGGCATCTTTGAGCACCTGCATGTTTTCGATATCATTTGGGTTTAAGTAATTGATATTTTGTGTAGGTACTCCATCTACAACATATAAAGGAGTACTGTCCCCAAAGGTATTAATCCCACGAATCCTTACCTGTGGCGCCTGGCCAGGTTGCCCAGAACTGGTAACGGTTACCCCTGATGCCTGTCCTTGTAACTGTTCGGTGACCTGCGGACTGGGCTGTCTGCCCATACTTTCCATATCTACTACGGAAACGGCTCCGGTTAAATCTGCTTTTTTCTGGGTTCCATATCCCACCACCACAACTTCATCGAGTGCTGAGGTTGCTGGTGCAAACGAAACTTGCAATTCGGTTTTGCCATTTACGACAACTTCCTGGGTTTCATAACCCACAAAGCTAAAAACCAGAATTGCATCTGAAGGAACCTCTATTGCAAATTCGCCGTCAAAATTTGTGAGTACCCCATTAGAGGTTCCTTTCTCCACAACATTTACACTGGGAACAGGCATGCCCGTATCTGCTTCGGTGACCATACCGGTTACCAGTATATTCTCCTGAGCCAGTAAGGATATTGGTAGTATCAATAAAATTATTGCAAGTAATGGTACTTTCATATATAGTTTTTTAGTTGGTTATATAAATATGATTTATAGTAAATTACCTTTGGGCGATACCATAAGGCATTACCATACCATCCTCATTCTGATAATTATCAGAACGGGATTAATGCATTTAATCTCGATTATCGAGTAAAGGCTAACTTCGCTAATTTTAGTTTTGGTGGGTGGGGTCTATAACTAAGAGCAACATTTAAAATTGCTAAATTAAGATGTAAAATATTTTCTTTTCAGAAAGACATATTGGCTGTAGGGTTTAAAATAATTCATAAGGTTAAGGGGGTAAACTATAAAAAAATACAATACCGAAATTAAAAATCCTAACGACAAATTTTATAAACCTATTTAAACGAAAACGTTTTAGTAAATACATTTTATATTTTTTTATCGATTATATTTTTTAGTATTAATCCTGTGAAATTTTTCTTGATGGATTATTGATTCATTTCGAAGAATTGAATAATCAAACGAATAGATATCAAAGAAAAAACTATAATTCGAATATAAAGAAATGCTTAAAGTTGGGATAATACTTATTTGTCAAAAAGTAATACTATTTTGTCAAATTATCTATTTCAAAATATTTTTGTATTAAATCATTAAAAAATCAAAAATAATTTAAGTCAATATTATATAAAGACTGATTTCAGATGATTAATCTACCAAATTATCAATACCGACTGAATAATGCGTTCTTTTTTATAAAAAAGGAAAGGTATAAAATAGAGTCTGGCCTTAATCACCTCCTTCGAACTCTTCCACTGTTTTTTATGCGCTTAGATAGACGCTATTTCAAAAAAACAGGTATTCTTTATTAATTATCGAAGCCAATTTGTTCTATATTAAAATAAGTATCTGCCCTGTCAGTAAGTAAACTTAAACTTATTGTAGACCGAATTCTAAATTCCAAAGTTTCCCCTTTTTCCAGCCTTACCAGCCCGTTTATTACCCGTGAAGGAGGATTTACTCCTACATCTATTAGTAATACATTAATCCGAATATTGGAATAATAGTCTCTGGCAATATAAGTTTCCTGGCCACCTAAATTTCGTTTTACGGCAGCTATTCCTATATCACCAATAAAAATTTGATTCATTGTTATTTTTGCATCAATCCGATATATACCAGAAGACTTAGCTGTAAATATATTACTGCTTGTATTAAACTCTGAGTTACTATCAAATTCTGTATTATTAAATCTCAATTTTTGCCAGGAATTCAAGCTTATATTTAAACTTAATATGGCGTTTGTGGTAGACATTCCTCCTTTTACGATGGTCTTGCCTACTGCATTTATTACCTTAACAGCGGGTATCCGCTTTACTATTCCTTGTCCATCAATAACTAAAATAGAATCTTTAGCACTGGCCAGGCCCCCTATTGGTGTAGTGCCGATCCTCAGTGTACCATTAACATCTAATTTAGCTTTGGGATTCGTTGTTCCTATACCTACCTGACTATAAATTGAATCACTTAAAAGCATTAGGGTAGAAAGGATTAAAAATTGATAAATTTTATGTTGTGTTTTCATAAGCGCTCTTTTTTATTTTACGATAATAAAATTAGATCTGCGATTTTCTTCATGTTCTTCGTCATTACACTCTACACCATTAACACAGCGGTTAAGGATTTCTATTTCTCCGTAGCCTTTGATGCTTACAATTCGGTTTTCAGCAATACC
The DNA here is from genome assembly GCF_056859415.1 of Zunongwangia sp. L-65. NCBI lineage: Bacteria > Pseudomonadati > Bacteroidota > Flavobacteriia > Flavobacteriales > Flavobacteriaceae > Zunongwangia > Zunongwangia sp. L-65. Next base: position 4,629 of record NZ_JBSXOK010000048.1, on the reverse strand, counting down.
CCTCGAGATTAGATAGTTTTTAGTTGATTTTGCGCGATTTTGAGATAACAATAAATTATAGGTATCACTGCCCCGGGAATCTGTATGGGACTCGATTTTAATTTTCATCTCGGGAAAACTTTCCAATACATAAACAATATGATCTAGCTGTTTTGCCGCTCTGGGCCTGATATCATATTCATTAAATTCAAAAAATATAGGATCGATCTTTATTTTCTCTTCATCTCCATCAATTTCTACTAAATCGTTGTAAGAAGAGAGTAGAAAGTTTACGCCATCCAACGTATCGCGGTGTACATTTCCTGTAGTAATCGATTTTACAGCTATAGAATAGTTATTTTTGGTACCAGTAACTAAGAATGTATTATTACAGGGAACTTGTGCTAAATAGATTCCCTTGCTATCGGTCATCACCTTTTTTATCTTGGTATCGAACTGATTTTTGATGATTACAGATGCATTCGCTAGTGGTTTTTTAGTAAGCGAATCCAAAACTTTTCCCGCCATCAATTGATAACAGGAACGGGTAAAATAGTAAATATCATCATCACCTTTACCTATACTTCGGTTAGACGACATATAACCTTCTTCTTGATTTTCAGCAATGATATACGAAAAATCATCCTTACTGCTATTAACAGGTTTTCCTAAATTCTGCGGAACACTAAACCGAAAATCCCCCAAATTTTTAGCCTGGAAAATATCCAAACCACCTAAACCATAATGCCCGTCTGAAGAAAAATATAAAAAATCATTCTGATAATATGGAAACATCTCCCGACCTTCGGTATTGATTTGAGCCCCAAGGTTTTTTGGTAGTGTCGTACTCCCATCTGGATTTAGTTGAACCATATAAAGATCTGTATCTCCATATCCCCCTGGCATATCCGAGACAAAAAATAAATATTTCCCATCTGCACTAAGCGCGGGATGTCCAACCGAATACTCCTTGCTATTAAAAATTAGGTCTTCTATACCCTTAACTTCACCTTCTACAATATGTCCTCGCATCACATGAAAATTATTCACCCCGTTTTTATTAGACCATTTGTTATTTTTGCTCATGTTAGTGGTATAGTATATGGTATCCAATGCGTTAGAAAATGCTATAGTTGCATCGTGATAACGCGAAGCTAAACCTTCCATAAACAGTTGTTCATTTATAAGCTCGCCGTTATTTTTAGTGCGATCAGCGATATACAGGTCTAAATATGGCTGCTGATTCCATACATATATTTTATTACTAGTTTCATTATTTTTTTTGCTTGAAGAATACACTAACTGATCGCCATAAAATGCAGCACCGAAATCTGAATTCTCACTATTAATCGATAAATTATAAAGCACGTAATCTGAACTTTCTTCCTTCAAATCGCGGAGTTCTTTTCTCTGCTCTTTAAACCGATTGATAAGCATAGGATTTTTTTGACGTTTTAAATAAATTTCAGCTAACGCGTCAGCTTTTTCATAATCCTGCACACCACGCAAAGTTTGGATATACTTAAACAAATACTCGTTTTCCATCGCCTCTCCCTGGATTTTGTACAATTGGGCATACCATTTTAAAGCCTGTGGGATCTTACTAATAAAATAGTGAGCATCCCCGGCATTCTTAAGGGTTTCTATTTCTCTTTTATCAGTTTTTTCTAAATAATCTTCATAAACTTTTGCGGCCTCTATATAATTCATCTCCTCAAATAATTGATCAGCATGCTTCACACGCTGTGCCTGAAGCGATATACCCAGAATCAAAAAAATCGATACTATATAATAGTTTTTCATAGCGATTAAGATTAGAAAAAGCGAGGAGATTTAATTTTATTATTCCCTTTCAAAAGGTCAAAACGCAATAGAATCTCGTGAGTACCATCATTATACTTAGTAAAATCTGTAGTGGTGTAATCATATGAGTAGCCGACAAACAAACTTCTGGAAATTTGAAAACCAGCCAGCAGGCTTACCGAGTCGTTCCAACGATAAGCCGCTCCTAAATTCAGAAATTCCTGTAATAAAAAATTTGCTGATACATCTACAGAGACCGGTGCACCGCTAACGGCCTTCACTAAAAAAGCAGGCTTAAGTTTCAAGTTTCTATTGATATCGAATACATACCCTCCCATTATGAAATAATGTAAACGATTGGAAAGAACCGCCTCCTGTATATCATCATAATAATCTGAGCGGATAAAATTGGGGATCGATGCTCCAATATACCAGCGATCAGAATACCAATAAGCACCTGCCCCCAGTGAAGGCATGATCCTACTGTCGATATTGTTATTTAAAAGTACATCTTCTGGATCGTAAAATCGTCCTTTACTCCAATCTACATTTAAAACACGGGCGCCCCCCTTTACTCCAAAGGCAAGCTTAGTGTAATATCCGGTTTGAATAGTATAAGAGAAATTAGCATCAGCAAAGACTTCGCTCGAAGGACCAAGTTTATCATTCACGATATTAAGTCCCAACCCCATTTTTTCATTTCGAAGTGGAGAATGCATACTAAAGTTTTGAGTCTCTGGAGCTCCATCCACACCCACCCACTGGCTACGATAAAGCAATAGTGCTTGCAAGCTTCCCGTGCTTCCCGCATAAGCAGGGTTAATTGACATGGTATTAAACATATACTGTGTATAGTGTGGATCCTGCTGTGCTATCACCTCTTTTGTTAGCATGAGCATAAGGAGAACAAAGCAGGATTTTAAGTTTTTATATATATAAGCTGTATTCATAATTCTATGTTTTCTTTAAGATTTAATTTTATTGATACATTATCTCATTATATATAACCATCCCTGGATGTTTACATCTTCTACTTCTCCTCTTCCATCTACCTTTAGGACATAGTAATAAGTTCCTACCGGTAAAGGCTTGTTGGTGAATATCGCACCTTTATTTGCCGTGCCATCCCAATCATTTTGGTATCCCCTGGTTTCATATACCAGATCTCCGTAGCGATTGTAAACCTCTAACTTGTTATTTGGATAATTCTCAATACAATCAATTCTGAATACGTCGTTGGATCCATCATTATTGGGAGTAAATTCATTATAAACAAGAAGACAAATTGGATTAATTGTAATTTGCGCCTCATTATTAGCGGCATTAGTATCTACTGGATCGCTAGATACGAGTTCTACCATATTCATATAATCGTCGCCTTCTAACACTTCTACCGTGACGCGAACTTCTGCGAACGCATTGGCTCTTAGCATTGGTATGCTCCATTCCTTACTTACCATACTGAATTCGCCCATTGCAGCGGTTACCGATTTTAATCGATATCCTGAATCAATTATATCACGAATCATGATATCCCTGAAATCACTATTCCCCAGATTATCAACCCTAATCGTGAAGGTAACATCATCACCAATCATTGGCGAGAGGTTATCTACGGAAATACTCAATGCAAGGTCTGAACAGTTGACTACGTTCACATCAATCATTTCCATAAGTTCTGTTGAGCAATTACCAGTATCCATGTATGAAACACTTACTGAAGTATTTAAAAGGCTTGTCCATCTTACGGTAACTGAATTATCAGACAATTCTCCGCCAGCTACAATTTCACCTCCATCAATATCCCACAAGTAATCTTCTTTACCGGAATCGGTAGTGTAAGTTACTTCCTGCATTAAACAAATTCCGTCTAAAAGACCATCTATAGTTGGTGCTATGTTTGTAGCTAAATTCACCCTTACCGCTAATAAATCATTACTTGCACAGCCACTGGCTGGATCAAAACCAGCATAATAGGTCATTCCATCTACCAGAACTTCTGTATCATCGAGTAAGGTATCCCCTTCTTCATCAGCATACCATACCACATTGCCTTCATTGGTCATCAAATCGGCTACCGTGGCTTCTGCGCAAAAACTTTGGGTAGCCATATCTGTTGTAGGGGTTCCCGGATCGCTAACATTAACGGTAATCATTGCCGCTTCACCCGGTAGGTTTTCACATACACCGTCTCCGCTTACCGTTACATAGTAAGTGGTCGTTTGCGTGGGCATCACTTCTAAATCGGTCAGTTGCATAGTCAGATCAGCATCTGTATAATATCTAATCGTAGCATTATTTACAGAACTCGTTGCCGCCAGTTCTACACTGCCGCCAGCACAGATATCGAAGTTCGTAGTCAACAGATCACCGGCGGTCGCAGTTGGTAGTACATCTACTTCAAATGGAATTCTTTCCTGAATCAGACAACTATTCCGGGTAATTTCTAAATAAAATATTTGGCTGGTATTTATTTCTGACGTTGTAAAACTTCCGCCCGTGGCCAATAGAGTTCCTCCCGTTGGAGCATCGTACCAAGAGTATGATAATCCTGTTTCGGTTATGATATCAAAATTTATTGTTTCTCCGGCACATATTTCTACGATATCATTATCGACTTCCACTTCTGGCACCACAATATAGGCGCCATAGATATCTACACTGGTCAAGGCCGATACCAATCCCGTATTACGGATCTCTACCCTATCATAAGTGTTCTTTGCTTCGAAAATTGCATTGAACCTATTGCCAGACAGCAGACTTAAGTTCACTAAGGCATCATTAACATTTAATTGTTGTACCGGGGTCGCCCCGTTATACAAAGTCACCTGTATTCCGCCAAGTACC
>NZ_JBSXOK010000047.1:0-149771 GCF_056859415.1 Zunongwangia sp. L-65 | reverse complement strand
CTATTTATATGATGGAATCGTGGAGATTGATACGAAGCTTACTGAGAATGCGCTTAGACCCCTTACAATCGGAAGAAAAAACTAGTTGTTCGCCGGGTCTCATAATGCACCACAGCGATCGGCGTGTATTTATTCCTTTATGCCTATCTGCAAAAAGCACGATGGGAATCCGGAGGAATGGTTAAACCATACCCTGCAGAATATTCTCACTATCAATCATAAAAACCTCCCGGATCTGTATCCACACAATTATAAAAAACTAAAGAATACCTAATAGATGTTCACCGCTAAGTTCTGTTATAAGTATATTCAGATTAACTTCCTAGATGTACTTGGTGGGGTGCATACGGTTTACTGGGTATTTGTGCAGGCGGGGGCTATGCAGCAAATGCAGCAATGAGCGAAAAAAGAATTAAAGCAGTGGTCACAGTTGTGGGCACTAATACGGGTAGGGCATTTAGAGAAACCAATTTTTTAGAAACATTAAAAGCTGTTTCTTCACAACGAACTATGGAAGCAAAAGGAGCAGTTCCAAGGATCACCAATTGGACACCAAATTCTGCTGAAGAAGCAACAAATGCAGGAATAAACGAATTGGATATGTTAGAGGCAATTGATTATTACAGAACATCAAGAGGGGAACACCCAACGGCTAATAACAAATTACTTTTTACAAGTATGGCAAATTTAATAAAGTTTGATGCTTTTCATCTAGCCGAAGTTTTGTTAACGCAGCCCTTATTTGTTATCGTTGGTGATAAAGTGGGTGCGTTTGGTTCTTACCGTGATGGTTTTGAGCTATATAATAAAGCCGCTTCGAAAAGCAAAAAAATACATATAGTAAAGGGCGCAAGTCATTATGATTTATATGACCAACCCCAAGCCACTACAGAGGCATTAGAAAATTTAGTGTCTTTCTTTAGCAATAATCTTTTAGAGAAATAATGACTATTTCTCTAAAAATAATAGGAATTGTTTTACTTATTTCAGGTCTCGTACTCGCTTTTAAACCAACTATAATCAGCAAAACCCCTTTGCCTAATAATTCATATCAAATCATTGAAATGCGGGTGGTTTGGGGTTTTCCAATAGGAGTAGGGATGTTGTTTATTTTCCATAATCAATGGGGCGATTTAAAATTAACCCTATGTGCACTATTAATTTTTCTAACTTTAGGAATTATCTTCGCTCGGTTATTGGGAATGGTTTTAGACGGTTTTTTAAAAAAACAATTGCTTTGGCTGACGATGGAAATTGTTGCTTTCATCTTTTTTGTAGTTTTATATAGATATGCAGACAATTAACTCTTTATCCGAATTTCATCGGTTATTATCCATTCCTCCTCCTGCGCATCCGCTGATAAGTGTGGTTTCAGTTTCAGAAATACACGCTGTAAATTCTGATTTGTGGATGCAGTTTTCTACCGATTTTATACGATCTCTATAAAAAACAATATTCAATCCAAAGTAAAATATGGGCAGCAGTATTATGATTTTGCCAAAGGAACAATAATTTTTACTGCTCCTAAACAAGTCCAATCCATTGAAGTGGATAAAACCAATGCTTTTAATGAAACGATTGGAACAGGATATGTGTTGATTTTTCATACCGACTTTTTGAAAAAACACCCATTGCAAAGCATCATTAAAAAATATGGTTTCTTTTCCTATGCGGTAAATGAAGCCTTGCACCTTTCTGAACAGGAAGAAAAAAATGTCGTTGAGATATTTCAAAAGATAGAGAAAGAATATCAGCATATCGACAAGCACACACAAGATATTATTTTATCGCAAATTGATTTGCTTTTAAATTATTGCAATAGGTTTTACGAACGCCAATTTATTACCCGAAAAATCGTAAATGATGATTTACTTTCTAAAATGGAAATGATGTTGAACGACTATTTCAATACTGGAGAAACACTAAAAAGAGGTTTGCCTACCGTAGAATATTTAGCCAATCAACTCAATTTTTCCGCAAATTACCTAAGTGATATGTTACGTTTGTTAACAGGGCAAAACGCCCAACAACACATTCACGAAAAACTAATTGAAAAAGCAAAAGAAAAACTTTTAACAACAAACTTGTCCGTCAGCGAAATTGCCTTTGAATTAGGTTTTGAACAATCACCATCATTCCACCGACTTTTCAAAAAGAAAACCGAAATGTCGCCTTTGAAGTATAGGCAATCGTTTAATTAAATTTTCCTTCCTGAATTTTTGTTTTTGTAAAGAATTGAAACCTATGTACCGCCAATAGTGTATACTCAAAGCAATAGCAATAAAAAGAACAGGCGGCCATTCTAGATTTCAGGTAAAGCTTATTTTCCAATGATCACTTTTCGATGTGCTATTCCCCAATCTGTAAGATTGTTAATGATGGTTTTTAGTGATTTTCCGTGTTCAGTAAGTTGGTATTGAACAGTCACGGGATGGGTATCTAAAACTTTACGTTTGACCAATTGGTTAATTTCCAATTCCTTTAATTCTTTACTCAACATTCTGTTGGAAATCCCATCGATGTCATTCAAAATATCGGAAAAACGCCTTTGGTTGTAATAACACATTGAGGAGATAATAGGTATTTTCCATTTTCCACTCAATACGTCCATTGAATCCTGTACGGCTCTCATTTCTTTCTTGTGTTCCTGTCCAAAATCGTTTGTATGACAATTCATAATGTTACTTTGTTACACCGGTGTTACTGTTATTTTTAGACACAAAGTTACTTAAAATAACTTCCCTAATATACCTTTGTCCCCATAAACATAACTAAATTTAAAAAAATGGATTTTACCAACAAAAATGTAGTGATTACAGGGGGTACCACAGGAATAGGTTTTGCAACCGCAAAGGCATTTATCGAGGCAGGAGCAAGCGTTTGGATAACCAGCAGAAGTGCCGATAACCTGCAAAAAGCAGCACAAAACCTTGGCAGTGCTAAACTGAAAACAGTGGTTTCAGACACTTCCAGTTTATCAGGGATTACTGTTTTAGAAAAAGCAATGGCAGAAAGCGGAAGCAAAATAGACGTACTTTTTTTAAATGCAGGAATAGCGGTATTCAATTCTATTGAGCAGGTAACTGAAATCGATTTTGATGCTCAATTCAACACTAATGTAAAAGGAAGTTTCTTCACGTTACAAAAATTACTTCCTCATCTTAACGATGGTGGAGCTGTACTATTTACTTCGTCAACTGTAGCAACAGCGGCCAGTCTAGAATCAAGTGTTTATGCTGCAACCAAAGGAGCACTCAATAAAATTGCCCAGGTTGCTGCCAATGAGTTAGCACCAAGAAAAATCAGGGTAAACATCGTAAGCCCAGGACCAACGCAAACCGAAGGTCTTGATGGAGTTGTATCTGAGGAAGCAAAGGATTACTTAGCTTCCACCACCTCTTTACAAAGATTGGGCAATCCCAATGAGATTGCAAACGCTGTTTTGTTCTTAGCTTCTAACAAAGCTAGTTTTATTACAGGAACAGAACTGCTGGTAGATGGTGGTGCCATCAACAACTTAATGAAATAATCTCGCTACACCTCTTATTCAATAAAAACCGCTGACAATAAAACTGTTAGTGGTTTTTGTTATTCCATTGGCAGGTGTAAGTTAGCCTACCATCTTGCTTACGATTTTAGACCGATCATCAATGAACTTGAACTAAGGACTAAAAAATATATAGAATTTAAATAGAAGGCTAAGACCAAAGCCTAGGGCAATTAGCAGGATCTTGAATTTAAATACGCTTATCCTTGATTTGCAAACTTTTTAAAGCGATGTACCCTATAGTTTTGTAAAAAAACAATTATGAAGAGTACACAAAAAGTTTGGTTGATTACCGGCGCCTCTAAAGGAATGGGACTTGAAATCACAAAAGCAGTTTTGAAAAATGGCGATAAAGTCATTGCAACTTCTCGAAATACGGACACGCTTTTAGAAAAAATTGAGCTTAACGCTATCCTAAAAGAACGAAAATTACAACTCGAGGATAATTTGCTCCCGTTAAAATTGGATATCACCAATGAAACCGCCGTAGAAAGCGCTATCTTAAAAGGCATAGAGAAATTTGGACAAATAGATGTTGTAGTCAATAACGCAGGATATAACCTGTTGGGGAATATGGAAGAACTAAGTGATGCCGAGTTTCGAAAAACAATGGATGTGAATGTTTTTGCAATGGCTCATATCCTTAGATACGTGTTGCCCCATTTACGAAAGCAACAATCTGGACATTTTATTAACACTGCTTCGATGATGGGGTATATGAGCTATCCGGGCAATGGAAGTTACAGTGCTTCCAAATATGCAGTTATAGGATTATCGGAAGCTTTGGCACAAGAAGTTAGGCCATTTGGCATTAAGGTGACCATTTTGGTACCAGGAACCTTTCGCACCAATTTTATGAATGAGGACACTCTAAATGTGGCACAACATAAAATAGACGCCTATAATTTAGATACACAGGTAGAACAGTTTACGGGGTTGGATGGCAAACAATTGGGAAATCCTAAAAAATTAGCACTGGTAGTCATTAAACTTCCAGAAATGCCCAATCCTCCTTTGCACCTTCCTTTAGGCTCTGATAGTTATAGAGCCATTGTAGAAGTTCGTAAAAATGAACAGAAAGAAATGGAAGAATGGAAAACCTTATCTTTATCTACTGATTTTAAGAAAAAATAAGTTGAAAAAAGCTGCTCCATATAAAATTGAGTCCATAGCTGAACTTCATAGGTTATTCAATTTGCCAACACCAATTCATCCTTTAATAAGTGTGATTGATTTTGAGCATTTAAAATTCGATGCCAATAAAATTTGGAACAGCTTTTATTATGGTTTCTATTGCGTAGCCATTAAAAAAGGTGCTTCCGGCAAGTTTCGGTATGGGCAAGGAGATTATGATTTTGATGAAGGCATAATGAGTTTTACCAAACCAGGTCAAATCTTTTCTGTTACGAATCCTACAGATGACCCTGTGTCTGGATATATGATGGTTTTTAAACCAGACCTTATACGTCATTACGAATTAGGAAAGAAGATTGGGAATTATGGATTCTTCTCTTATGCTACCGCAGAAGCACTTCACCTTTCTGAAAAAGAGGACAAGGTTATTATATCCCTGATGCATCAAATACATGAAGAAATAAAAACTAATATAGACTATTACAGCCAGGATTTAATAGTTTCGCATATTGACCTGCTTCTCAATTACGCAAAGCGTTTTCACAACAGGCAATTTCTAACGAGAAGTTCCATCAATAATGATATCGTAATAAAAATGGAAGCATCAATGGATGCATATCTAAAAAGCGATGCTACACAACTGGGTGTTCCCACAGTCAATTTTTTTGCAGAAAAACTCAATCTCTCTCCCAATTACTTAAGTGACCTCCTGAAAAATATCACCGGTAAAAATGCGCAAGCACATATTCAGGAATCCCTGGTAGAAAGAGCCAAAGAACTACTCTCGACGACCAATTTAAGTATAAAGGAAATAGCCTATGATTTGGGCTTTGAATACCCCCAATCCTTTAGTACGATGTTTAAAAAGAATACACAACAAACACCTTTACAATTTCGAGCATCATTTAATTGAAGAAATTACTACCGCTAACAAAGATGCTGAGTTAAAATCAAATCATTTAGCTCAATTTTGAAATAAAACCTTCATCATAGGGCATTCCGCTTTTTGCAATTACGAAGGCCTGTTTCAAAAGCTTGTTGTCCACTGCAATCAATGCTAGTTTTTCGTTTTTTTCTTTTCCCACAATCCGCTCATAGATTTCCCTCCAGGCCTTATTGTACTTGCAGGCTGAAAATGCGCATAGGAATAAGAGGTTACGAAGTCTCTGGTACCCTACCTTACTGATTCGTATCCTGCCCACCAACCACATCTTTTAAGTTCGCATAATTTTATTTACCTGGTTACTTTCTGGTAAGCTTGATCTAACCTTGCTGTAATTTCTTGTAGTGCTGTGGGTAGAGATTCCGGTCCTTATGGTAGATGGACATGATATTCTTCAGGGTATATTTGAGCCACTGATATAGATTCACTTCGTGTTTTTTGCAGATGGCAAAGAAGGAATAGATTACTGCGGCTCTTTGTGTTGCTGAATGAGAACCTGCAAAGAGGTAATTCTTTCTACCTGTAAGCTTTCCTTAATTATAACTACCTGATTTAGAGATTTTCAGTTTCCTGAATAAAACGCTAACTAATCGAAATCTGCTTTATCACAAATTCAGCCACTTATATGCATTGTGGCAAAGTTGTTGTAAATTTCCCCCGGTAGAATAACTAGTGGAAAATTGAAACGATTTATGAAAGTAAGTATTTGGTCAGATGTTAGATGTCCTTTCTGTTATATCGGAAAGAAGAAATTTGAAGACGCTCTTGAAAAGTTTTCAAATAAAGATGAAGTAGAAATCGTATGGAAAAGCTTTCAGCTTGACCCCTCTTTAAAGACAGATACGCACACTTCTATGCTGGATTATTTTGTGAAGACTAAAGGTGTAAGTGAAGAGCAGGCCATGCAAATGTTCAGTGGAGCTACAAAAATGGCAGAGGAAACAGGTATTGCCATGAATATTCAGAAAGGAATCCTGGCGAATTCTTTCAATGCACACCGCCTTATCCAATTTGCTAAAACCAGGGGCTTAGGGAATGAGGTTAAAGAAGCTCTCTTTAAAATTCATTTTGAAGAAGGGAAGAATATTGATGATATTTCTATACTCACAGAGGTTGCTGTATCTATAGGCCTGGATGCTGAAGAGGTTAAGCAGGTTTTAAAATCAGATGACTTTGCTTATGAAGTGAAACAGGACGAGATGGAAGCCCGTAATATTGGTGTAAGAGGAGTTCCATTTTTTGTATTTGATGATAAATATGCAATTTCCGGAGCCCAGCCAGTTGAAGCTTTCCTTCAGACCTTAGAAAAAGTCTGGGAAGAAAATAAATCTGAGCTTAAAATCTCCGAAGGGGATTCTTGTTCCAGCGAGGGAAACTGTGACTAAGAAACAAGTGACTTAAGCCATTATGCCTAGCTTTTCTTAGAATCCTTTAGATTAGTCATCGCTAAAAGAGAAATAAACGTACCGATACGTTTATACATATGTTAGGCTTTATTAAAAAAAATATGACTATACTGAAATTCTTATTTCATTATTATGGACTTGAAAATGGACCATTCCGAAAAATTACTGAATTTGGTTATGAAAAAGCTGAAGAAATCCAAAATCAAATCTCGAAAGGATGGAATAGTAAAGGACCAGAGAATTATATTAAATTAAGGGAAAATTTATCTAAAAGGGAGGTAAACTAAATAGAAATGACCCTTTCTATTTTACATTAGGAGAATGTGAGTGGGCGAAATCTTGGTACATAAATCCAGGTATTATAAAAATTCCTATAACTGTTTTTAAGCCTGAACATATAAGTTTTACTTATCCTGATCGTTATCATTTCAGTTATACGATGAGCCAAAACTTGAAACTTATAGAAAGGATTGTAACGGGCAAGTTTTTTTATTGAGTGAAATAAACAATCTGTTTAATAACTATGGACTGCCGACCGAGGAAAAATCACAAATTCAAGAAAGTTCAAAGTACGATAGATAATATATAGAAGTTCAAGTTTGGGATAGTGAAATAGTAAATGAATATAAAAACAAAGCCTAATAACTAAGTCTTCGTTCTAACATGAAGATCCTGCTGACTGGTGTTTTTGGAGAACGTTTTATTAGCATCCGTTAGGCTAGCGGAGTTTTGAGAGTAATACAGATGTAGTGCTTACGGCCAAACACCTCGAAAACCAATAATTGGCAAAAAAAGTCCCCTAACAGGCTATAAAAATAATGTTCTAAAAAAAACTATTTTTATAGCTATCGTTGTGTAACAAGCCGGAACATAACCCAAACTTCGAAAGAACAATTTATTTCAAATTATAAATTGATTATATTAGCCTGATGAAAATTAAAGATAGCATAGAGGCAAAAATGATTGATTTTACTTCGTTGTGTAGACTGTACAACGTGAAAAATCTATATGCTTTTGGTTCTGCTACCACGGATGATTTTGATGAAAGCTCAAGCGCATCGTGTTATTCAAGCATCGGGTAACATTGGCGGTTATATGTGGGGCAATACAAGAAAGACCGCTATTATCGGTTGGGAAAGTGCAAAAACCGATATTTTGGAAATGTAGCAAGTTTCGGGTTTTCTGCCATAATACACATTCCAATCTTTGCAACAGAAATTTTAAACAAAAAACAATGCAAAGATTTAAAAACAAATTCGCACTTATTACAGGCGGGACAAACGGAATGGGATTTGCAACAGCCCAACAATTTATCAAGGAAGACGGTAAAGTAATCATTACAGGGCGAAGTGCCGAAACAGTAAACAAAGCCGTTGAACGGTTAGGAAAAAAAGCGTTTGGAATTGTATCCAATGCAGGCAGTATGAAAGATATAATGCTTTTACACGAACAGGTTAAACAACATACGGAAAACATTGATTTACTTTTTGTCAATGCAGGTTACGGAAAATTTGCACCTGTTGAATTTGCCGATGAAACCCATTTTGACGAGTTGTTTAATATGTTGGTAAAAGGAACATTTTTTACAGTTCAACAAACTTTACCTTTAATGAAAAAGGGAAGTGCCGTTGTATTCAATACTTCATTTGTTACAGAAGTTGGAATGACCAATTTTTCCGTTTATTCGGCAGCAAAATCAGCCGTGCAATCATTTATTAAAACTTTTGCGGCAGAGTTTACTGAAAAAGGTATTCGTGTGAACGGCATTAGTCCGGGACATATTAAAACCAACATCTTTAATAATACAGGTTTGAACACTGAACAAATTGAGGGAGCAATTCAAAGCATTATTCCTACAATTCCTTTTAAAAGATTAGGTGAACCTACTGAAATTGCAAACGCTGTTCTGTTTCTTGCTTCGCAAGAAGCCTCCTACATTCACGGAACAGAATTAACAGTGGACGCAGGAATTTCAGTGATAAGATGATAAAGCAAAAGTTACAAAATACAGATTGGCAAAAAAAGTCCCTAACAGGCTATAAAAATAATGTTCTAAAAAAACACTATTTTTATAGGTATCGTTGGCAACAAAATGAAAAATCTAGGATTCATATTATTTCTTGGAATTTTTTCCTGTAAATCGGGATTTGACTCCTCTTCGACTTGTAGCCTTACCTTTCTTAGGACATCATAAAATTCGATAAATAGCTGAACCTTAAATATTTAATAAATTTGAATCGGCCAAGTATTGTACTTCGTGGCTAAGGCTAGCCCCGAATAATAAAATATCGGGCGGAAAAATCTTAAGCCATAGCATCCAAAAGGAAGCAACCGATTAAAAATAGCATTAAGACAGGCAGCAAATTCCATAGGAAACTTAAAAGACATGCATCTCTCCAATTTCTTTAAAAGGGTAGCTTTTAGAAAATGAAGTACAGTTGCAGTATCGGCTACAGCCAGGAAACTGGCAGTAATCGTTGGGAATATGATGGTGAAAAAAGTTCCCTACCTTTCACCAACAGAATATCTGTTCCTTGATCAAAAGCGAAAACTAAAGATGGTAGCAAGATTAAAGAAAAATATTGCTAAATTGGAGCTTAAACCTGAAGATCTGGGGTTTTCACTAACCTTAGTCTCTACAAACTAATTTAACGTTAGTCAGAATTTATCTAAAAACCGAAAAACAAATGAAAAAAAGCCTTGTCATCCTTTTGACAATAGTATTTTTTTGCAGTTGCAAGGAAAAAACTAAAATTGATACAAATGACGTCATTGCCAAATTTCAAGAGAATGCTGAAAATATAAATTCATTGGAATATCGAATGCAGAGAATTGACACTTTTGCTCAAGGTGGAACTGTGTGGAATAATTCTGGAGTTGCCCTAATCGAAAAAGATGATAATGATAAAGTTTTTGGATTTTCTTTTTATGGCAAAAGAGATGACATTGATAAAGAATATATTTATGATGCTGGAAATGGATTCGAAATATCTAAAAAAGATAAAACCTACGAAGTAAAACCTGGACATTTTGGATTTATTGGTAGTCCAGGAGGACAAATGGTTCACCAAAATATATTCAAAATTGACTCAATCTATAAAAGTGTTTCTCTTTCCGAAACAGAAAATTCCTATTTGCTTTCTTTCGAGTTTGAAAATGATATAGTTTACAATGTTTCCGATAGGACAAAGGTTTATGAGCTTAATAAAACGGATTTTTTTCCAATCCAGATTAAACAAAAATCAAATCAACTAGGGAACAAATCAGTTTCTATCGCAAAATTTAGCGATGTGAGAATAAATGAAAATGTCACAAATTCAATACATGATTTAAAACGAGATTTTCAGGATTATTCAATTATACAACCTGAAAAAAGAGAGCCAAATAAATTACTGTTAAAGAAATTACCAACATTAGAACTGCCTGATTTATTTGACAAAAATAAAATTGTAAAAATTAATAGTAACCAATTGACTTTAATAGACTTTTGGGAAGTCTGGTGTGGACCTTGTATCGCATCATTTCCTAAGGTGGAAAACCTAAAAAACAAATTTGTATCTGAACTAAACGTAATTGGAATAGTGTCTGAAGACCACGAAAATGCAACTAAGTTGGTAAGGAAAAAAGGAACAACTTTTCAAAACCTGATTGGAAATAATGACCTGGAAAAAGAATTTAGTGTCAATAGTTGGCCAAGATACTTTTTGGTAGATAAAAACGGAATTGTTCAAAAAGAGTATTTTGGATTTTCTGACCAAATCGAAAAAGATATTGAAGATTTTATAACCAAATAAAAACTAGTTACAATAACTCAGTCTTCGTGTGGTCGGTACGATCTAACATGAAGATCCTGTTGATTAGCAGTTATTTGGTAGTTTATTTTTTGATGAGCCTTTTAATCGTAGTCGTTAGGCCAATAAAGTTTGAGTTTTTATGGGGCAAACCAATCCATAAGACTGCTGAAATTTATACACAATTAGCTATAAAAACATTTAGAAAAAGAACAAAATCAGTTAGATTATAAAAACAGATTTATACAACTTTTTGGTTTATAGGTAGGAAACTATAAGAAAATGAAACACAAACTAGGGAATACAGAAATCGAAGATATCAATGCGACGCTGCCGCCGTTAGGTTGAAAGCTTAAAAGTTTAGAGTTAGAAAGTTCGAGTTTTAATTTTTCTATTATATCATTTTCAAATCACCCAGTTCTCTCCTCTTGTTTCTTGTTTCTAGAATCTAGCATGTTTTTATCTCTAGTCTATTTTCTAAATTCTAACAGCGAAGCGGTCTAACTTCTATATTCTAACAGTTTCAGGATAGATGCTATCGTAACTTACGATTTCTTCTCCTACTTTTTTATGAATTAGGCTACGATTTAATTCTTCAAGATTGGAACAACCGGCAGCTGCAAAAAGCTCTAGGAAATCTTTTAGGATTTCTTCGTGGTAATTTCTTACACGTTTCCACTTATCTTCTACCACAAGTCCTCTCATAAATTTAGGATCGTTAGAAGTTACTCCCGTAGGACATTGATTGGTGTTACATTTTAAAGCTTGAATACATCCCAATGCTAACATCATTCCACGAGCTGAATTACAAAGGTCTGCGCCTAAGCATAAAGCACGGAAAATATCGAAAGCGGTAAAGATTTTTGTAGCGGTAATAATCTTTATATCCTTTTTTAAATCATATTTTCTTAGCGTATCTACTACAAAAACAAGTGCTTTTTCCCACGGCATTCCCACATAATTTGAGAAATCAATGGGGGCAGCTCCCGTACCACCTTCAGCACCATCTACGGTAATAAAGTCAGGTTTTATTCCGGTGGCTTTCATTGCTTCGCAGATGTCAATAAATTCTTTTTTGTTACCAATACATAGTTTAAACCCAATAGGTTTTCCATTGGATAAATCACGGAGTTGTTGGATCCATTTCAGTAAACCTTCAGGGGAATCAAATGCAGAGTGTCCCGGAGGTGATAATACATCTGTATGTGGTTTTACTCCTCGTATTTCTGCAATCTCTTCGGTGTTTTTAGCTGCCGGTAATACGCCTCCGTGACCGGGTTTAGCTCCTTGGGAGATTTTAATTTCAATCATTTTTACTTCCGGATAGGCGGCAACTTTTTCATATTTTTCAGCTGAAAAATTTCCATCTTCTGTTCGACAACCAAAATAGCCGGTTCCTATTTCGTATACCAAATCACCTCCTTTTCTGTGGTAATCTGAAATACCACCTTCTCCGGTATCGTGGAAAAAGTTTCCAGCTTTTGCTCCTTTGTTAAGTGCCATTACCGCATTACTACTCAACGCACCATAACTCATTGCCGAAATGTTGAATAAGCTGGCAGAGTAGGGATGTTTACAATCCGGTCCGCCTATGGTCACTCGGGGAGCTTGATCTAGTTTTTTGGTAGGATAAATGCTGTGTTCCATCCAGGCATAGCCTTGCTGGGTAACGTCTAATTCGGTACCAAAAGGATGATTTTCTTTTTCTTTTTTGGCTCGCTCGTAGATATAACTGCGATGATTCTTGTCAATAGGTTTGCCGTCGGTATCACTTTCTACAAAATATTGGTGCAATTCTGGACCAATGAGTTCCAGTAGAAAACGCATATGACCAAGGACAGGGAAATTTCGGGTGATGGAATGCTTTTTTTGAACGATATCATAAATACCCAAGATAATGATAGCGGCTGCCATTATTGAAAATCCCCAGGCAGGCCAGATTGCCGTGCAAACGATGAGGGCGACAATAATTAATGCTATTGTTGTAAACCGTATAGCTTCTTTCATATTAAAATAGTGTTTGTGTAGTGTTATTAGTTATTTGGGTTGGACCTTTTTTTATCCTTCAGCAGGAAGTCCACCACATCTTCAAGTTCTTCTTTGGAAAGCGAACCTCCGTAAGCCGGCATATTTTCTGCCCCGTTTACGATTCTTATAATTATTTGTTCTTTAGTGAGCCTATTTTGAACATTGGTTAAATTTGGACCCCGAATTCCACCTTGATCATTAATCTTATGACAGTACAGACAACCTGCTGTATTGAATACATTGATACCTCGTTGCACTGAAGGTTTTGCTTCGGGTACGGTGGTATATTCTGAAAGTGGTTCGGCATCGAATTTTGGATGCCAAGGTTCTACATCTCCTATGTACCAAAGTCCGCAAATCGTAATAATTAAAAAAGCGACCGCGCCTATGGCCCAAGGTCTTTTTAGTGGACTACGTTCGCCGCCTTTGGATAAAAACGGAACGGCTAAAAGAACCGTGATGGTTAATACGGGTCCGAGCATAATGACATAAGAACCAATATTTCTGGGCATTAAGGCGAAAATGGCGAATATCCAGGTGAAATACCAATCGGGTTTAGGATCTACTTTTACATTCGTTAAATCTGGTGCGCCTACCAATTCGGGAGCGCCCACAAACCAAGCTATAAAAACTAAAACGATAAGTACTAGCGCGCTAAAACCGCATCTCTCCAAATAGCATTTGGGAAAAAGGGAACTCCTTTTTCCTTTAGCATATTTTCGTACCAATTTCTATAGGTTTTCGGATTTAAATAACGTCCGACTTTAGGTGGTTCAGAAATTCCGTTTCTAAACACCAAAAATAAGTGGTAGGCTACAAAGCTGAAAAGCAACGCGGGAATCACAAATACGTGAAGAGAGAAAAAACGATTTAATGTTTCGCCATTAATATTTTCACCTCCCATTAAAAAGTGGGCTATACTGTCACCTATCAATGGAATTCTTCCCATTTGTTCAGCGGCGACTACACTAGACCAAACCCCGTTATCATCCCAACGCAGTAATTGTCCCGTGAAGGCCATTACAATAGTGAGTGCCATTAGTACCACTCCGGTGATCCAACTCATTTCGCGTGGATATTTGTACGCAGCAAAAAGATACACACGAATCATATGCATCCCCATTAGCAATACCATTCCTGAAGCTCCCCAATTGTGCAAGCCTCTTATAAAACTTCCTAAAAAAGCTTGATTTTCTATGTATTGAAGCGATTGGTAGGCAACGTCTGCTGAGGGCTGATAGAGAAATGCTAAAGCAATTCCTGTAACTACCTGAATAATAAGACAGGATAGGGTGGCACTTCCCCAAACGTAATTCCATTTAGATCCCGGTGGCACCAAATGAGTGGTGAGTGGTTTCACCAATTCGCTTAGTCCTCCACGGTCATCTACCCAATTCCATATATTTTTTAAAGCCTTTTTCACGATGTTAGGTTGGTTATGGGGATGTTTTGTGTTTTAATCTGTACGTTATTGTTGTGTACTCTTACTTCATAATCAAACATTCCGCGGGGTGGGGGGCCTGCGGCCCAGGATCCATCTTTATGGTAAACTCCGCCGTGACAGGGACAAAGAAAGATTTCTGATTTTTCTACCCATCGTACGGGGCAACCTAAATGCGCACAATTTACCGATAAGGCTAAAAAGCTATCATCTTCTTTGCGTCTTACATAGGCTGCAGAACGTGCAATGCCACCACTCCATTCATAGGTCGAGGCATTTTCAAAAGTGACCATTTTTGTTTCGCCTATTTTGAAATCGGTTAATTTTCCTACGGAACGCCAGACTTCAGTTTTTTTCCTGATGATAGGATCTAGCATTGCAGCGACTAAAGGAAAAGACAGTACCGCGGCAAAAAAAGCTCCTACGCCCAAGGTGATCCTTGTCATAAAACTTCTTCTGTCTAGTGACTCCTTGTGGTTATTTGGTGGATTTTGATTTTCGCAATTACAAGCCATTATTCTTCATCGTGTTTAATTTCTTTATTGATTTCTACGATCCAGCCGATAAGTGCTACCACAAAAACGATAGCGCCCATTCCCGATAAAAACCAGTTGGTCAAGATTCCCCAAAAGATAAATACTATTCCAAAAGCCAGAAAGAATGGCCAATAGGTAGGTCTGGGAAGTTCTTCGGGTTTTGCTTTATATTTTTTTTCTTGGTTCATCATTTCCTTATTTCGTAGTGTGAATTATTGTTTCGGTTTTTTCTGTCGGATTTTCCTCGTACCAGTTCAGTAAAATAGAAACCGAAGCCAATACGTAAAGAATACAACCGGGCACCCACATTAACATTCCTGCTAATTCCTGATCTGCTCTTAAAGTTAAAGGAACCGGACTTCTTAAAGTGGTAAATGCTGTTAATGAACTGTTTAAGGTATCTGTGCTTGCAGAAAAAGCTACATATAATCCCAATAATGAGCAACTTACACAGGCTGTAAAAAGATAAATCACACTTTTTAAAGGAGCCAGGCGTTTGCTTTTAACAGGATTAAAAACCGGCAATGCAAATAATATTCCCGCAATAAACAATAAGCTTAAAATAAGACTTTCTGGTATAGCTGTGATCCAACTATCTTTAGTGGCGGTAATACCGCAAATGGCCGTTCCGGTTTCTGCGGAAAGAATGCCCGCGCTCAAAAAATGTCCGCCCCACATCATTACAGCACTTAACCACCAAAACATTAGGTAATAGTTTTTCGGTTGCTGTAGGATATTCAGCTTAAATTTTTCTGAAAATAAAATTGTATTTGATGGAATGGATTTTAAGAATAGGATAGGGGCAATCATCAACAAAACGATATGCTGAAGCATTGTAAGACTATGCAAACCATAGTCTCGGAGCAAGGCTATAGGAGAACCAAAACTTACATATCACAGGATTACCGTTACTATAAAATAAGCCTTTTGTGAAGTTTTTGTCTTTAAAAACAACAGGTATGCTACAATGGTCAAAACAGAAAGTATTATTCCTGCAAATGACCAGTTATCCGGAGTTATGAAAAAATCTGTATTTATCATAATAAAGGAGTTATGTACACAAAGTAAAAAACAAATAACCAGACAACATCTACAAAATGCCAGTAAACTTCAACACCGCCAAATCCGGCTATGGATACTCTTCTTAATTTTCCCAAACTCATTATTAATAAAATGAGCAGGGCCAAAATACCTAAAATTACGTGAAAGCCGTGAAAGCCGGTTAGGGTAAAGAAACTGGAACCAAATACATCTTTACTTAAGGTGATTTGTTCTTGATAAAGTCCTATGTATTCGGTGACCTGTCCAGTTATAAAAACAATTCCCAATACGATAGAAAGCAATAAGAAGATATTGAATCCTTTAAAATTTTCTTTGTTCAGGGCTCTTTTACTTATCATCAGGGTGCCACTGCTGGCAATTAAAAATAGTGTAAAAATCCCCGCCCTTACGGCATCGAGGTGTTGAGCAACCGTATCGGTAGCTTCCGTAAAATTCCGATAATATACATAACCAATGATAAGGGCAATGAAAAAGAACGTTTCAGAGCCGATCATTAGAAGCATTAATAATTTTCCTTTATCCTTCATCAATTAAGTCGCTTATCAGGATTATCGGGATTGGCCAAATCCCACAAAGGCCGTCTGCTGTGTACTCGCGGTACTTCTTCAAAATTCTTTAAGTCTGGTGGGGAGTTGGTCGCCCATTCTAAGGTCCAGGCCTCCCAAGGGTTTTTGGGAGCAGTACGTGGCTTTTTCAGGGTAATGAATAAATTCCACAGAAAAACAGCAATGGCCACAAACATCATTACCGCTCCCAAGGTAGAGATCATATTGAAAATTTCCCAAGATCCAAATCTTGATGGATAGGTATAAATTCTACGGGGCATTCCAAAAATTCCGAGTACGTGCTGAACAAGGAAGGTGAAATTAAAACCTATCACAAATAACCATAAATGCCATTTTCCTAATTTTTCTGAAAGAAAACGACCGCTAATTTTAGGAAACCAGTAGTAAATACCTGCAAAGATCCCAAAGGCGGTTCCTCCTAAAAATACGTAATGAATATGCGCTACTACGTAATAGGTATCGGTTAATTGCCAATCGATGGGAACGATTGCAAAAGAAGCGCCGCTTAACCCACCAATAGTAAAATCGATTAAAAAAGCTACGGCAAACATCATTGAGACCGTCATTCTAATACTTCCTTTATATAAAGTACCTATCCAGTTAATGACTTTTACTCCTGTTGGAATCCCGATCAGCATAGAACTTGCCGCAAAAAAACCGTTTACGGTATTGGTCATTCCCACCGCAAACATATGGTGAACCCACACGCCAAAGGCGAGTAGTGCAATGGCTACGGTAGAGGCAGCTACGAATTTATATCCAAAAATTTTATTTCTTGAAAAAACCGGGATCACTTCAGAAATAATTCCGAATGCCGGCAATGCTAAAATGTATACTTCAGGATGTCCAAACGACCAAAAGAAATGTTGCCATAATATGGCCGAACCTCCTGAAGAAGGAATAAAGAAGTGCGCATCAAATTGCCTATCGATAAGCATCATAAAAAGGCCTGCATTCAATAGGGGAAAGGCTGCTAATATTAAAAATCCATTGATAAATATCATCCAGGCAAATAGCGGAAGCATATTTAGTTTGATATCTGGGGAGCGTAGGGTTAAAATAGTGGTCACAAAATTAAGACCGGCACCTATACTTCCCATTCCGGTAAGAATAAGTCCTACCAAATAATAATCGACACCCTGAGTTGAAGAGTAGTTGCTTTCACTCAACGGCGCGTAATTGAACCATCCTGCATCTGGTGCGCCACCGGCAAAAAAACTAAAGTACATTAAGAATCCACCTAAACACGTCATCCAAAAACTAAAGGCGTTCAATCTGGGAAAAGCCATTTCGTTCGCTCCAATCATTAATGGGATCAGGTAGGTAGCAAGTCCGATGAGAGCAGGCATCAATACCAAAAAGATCATCGTGGTACCGTGCATCGTAAAAAGCTGGTTGTAAAATTCTGGTGAAATCAGATCGTTATCACCAACCGCTAATTGTGCTCTAATGAGCATAGCTTCCAGCCCACCGATAATAAAAAAGAAAAGGGCGAGCCATAAATACATAATGCCTAATTGCTTATGGTCTACTGAGCTTATCCAGAGTAGCCTTCCTTTATCTGAGGTGACTTCCGGAAGTTGATCTTCGCCTTCTTGTATGTTTATAAATAGACTCATTTAAGGTGTATAATATATTCTACGAGTGCATTGAGTTCTTGTTCAGAAAGGATAAAGTTGGGCATTTTTGCGCCTTCTTTTAACTTTTGTGGGTCATGAAGCCAAGCTCTTAAATTGGTAGCATTTATTTCTTTAAAATCTCCCAAAAACCGCTTTCTGCTTGCAAAATGGGTGAGATTTGGACCTATATTTTCGTTATACCTGGTTCCGTTGATTGCGTGGCAGTTGGTACAGGTTTTTTGCTCAAATAGGTTTCTCCCTTTTTCAAAAAGAGCACTGCCTTCAGTAATCACGGGTTCCAGTTGTTCTTCCTGCCATTTTTTAAAATTCGCTTCATCATCGGCAATAACCCGTATACGCATTCGTGCGTGCTGCATTCCGCAGAACTCACTACAAGTCCCTAAATACTCTCCGGGTTTTTCGGCATACATCCACATATAATTGGTCATTCCGGGAATCATATCTATTTTCCGACCTAATTCTGGCACCCACCAGCTGTGGATGACATCTGCGGAATTAAGCGCCAATAATACTTTTTTTCCTGCCGGAATATGAACTTCGTTAGACGTAATTACTTTACTATTTGGATATTCTGCTTCCCACCACCATTGATGCCCGGTGATGATAATATCCGGCTTAGGATCATCGGGTATGGTTTGTATCTCCTTCATCGACTGAACGGTAAAAAACATAAAAAATACAGTGATGAGAAAAGAAGTGATAAGGGCAAATACTTCGAATTTATGACTTACTGAACCGCTTTGCGGTTGATCTGTTGGACTTTTCGCTTTGTATTTGGTGGTGTATCTATACGTGAAAAAAATCACAAGCCCCAGAATTATAGCGGCTACAACGGCAAAAGACCAATATAGGAAATTAGTGTACTCCAGTACTTGGGTACTGTAAAAGGGTAATACTGCTATCATCTACTCTATAAGTGTTAACAAATATAATATTTATATTTTATGGGAAGTCTTTTCTATAATTTAAATGTTAAATTAAGTGAAAAAAATAACGTTGTATTTACAAATTAAATCTATTCTTACTCTTTTATTAATTTTAAGCTGTTTTTAACCGATAAACTGATAGGTATTTAAGTTGAAGTGTATAATGTGGAGAAAAGGGGTGTGGCGAAATTGGAAATTAGAGAAGTTAAGATAAATCTGGGAGTAAGATTTAAAATAAATCGATTTGAAAATAGGTTAGAGAGTGCACTGTGATCACAGTGAATTTGGCCAAAATTTTGAATGCCGATGAATGTATATTGTGTACTGAATACTGAAAAAAAACTTCTTCATTCCATTTAGGACCAACCTGGGATTTTCAATGTTGAATTGTGAATGGCTTTAAACTGTGAACCGTGAACTTTAAACCTTAGAACTTTCTACTAATTCTATTTTCTTGTCTTTGTTGCGTAGTATAATTGCTTTATATTCCCATTCTCCTGCATTACGAGCGGCTTTAATATCCATAACGCCATTTGCTTTACTTCCTTTAAACTTAAAAGTAAGTTCAACTTTGTTATGATCTTCGCTATACTGCACATCACCGTTTAAAAGGGAAAGGTTATCCTTTAAACTTATTGTGCCGAAGTAATCTGTAACTTTAGGGTCGTTATTCGCTATATCCAAAGCATCTTTATGAAGGCCTTCATCGGCATAGATTTCGGTAAAATTGGAAATATGAGTACCTAAATTTGTGGTAGAGAATGCTAAAATCAATAGTACTGCTATAATGCCAATACTAATTACCAACCATTTTTTCATGTGTTCAATTTTTGATTTTATTCGCTTCAAATAAAGCGCTTACCTCTGGTTTTTGAATCTCAATAATAGTTAAAATCCCGAGAACAATACCTAAAATACCAGTTAAACAGTTTATTACAGAAACTACAATTATAAACGTAGCATTTTTATGCTCTCTAAGATATTTAGCCGCTAAAAAGGTAAGTACGGTTATTAATAGAGAATAGAATAAAAAGACCTCCGAAAATAAAAAATATCAAGTTGAAGTAATTAAACGGAAAATCGTCGGGTATATCTGCATTGGTAAAAGCAACACCCATCACCATGTACATCAGGCCTACGAAGCAAATGAGTAAATTTAAAACTGCCTTTATAATGAATAAAATTCTATAAGTTTCTAAATTTCTTCCTGGCTCGACTTTTGATGATTCCATTTTTAATCAATGATGATTTATGAGCAATTTACTAATATTAGGCGATAACCGCCGGTTTTTTAGATAGGTATTTAAAGAAATTATAGGTATTTTTCAGAATAGTTTATAAATACTTTGAAATGGAAAATAAAAAGGAAAAACTTTTGATTCAATTTAATGAAGCTTTTGCTAATGGGAATCATCAATTTATGCTGGATCAGGTTACTGAAGACTTTCATTGGATCATGATTGGTAAAAAGGAAATTAAGGGAAAAACACAGTTTGCAGAGGCGCTTAAAGATATGAAAGAATTTAACAGTGAGCTGGAGCTTGTAGATGTCATTACGCATGGTAAAAAAGCCTGTGTTAACGGAAATATGAAGATAGTAGCTCCTAAAGCTGAAGATCAAAGCTTTTCTTTTTGCGATGTTTATGAATTTAACTCCTTTAAAGATCCCAAAATTAAACGGATGACGTCCTACGTGGTTGAGCGTTAATAATTCCGGAAATAATGAATATCAAAATCATGCAAAAAAACTATACATTATAAATTAGAGATCAACAATAACTACTACTACTATGAAAAAACTATTTCTTCCGGTCTGTGCTTTATTTGCCATGTCTTTCACCAGCGTCCCAAAAACTGAAATTTTAATATCTGATCGTTCTGAAATTTCAATAAAAGAAGGTATCAAAATGGATTTAAAGGAATACTTTAAAGAAACCAGAAAAACGATTGAAGATCATATTAATGGCCTTTCTGAAAAGCAGCTGAGTTTTAAACCTGCACCAAACCGTTGGTCGGTTAGTCAGTGTCTCGAACATATTATTAAAACCGAAAAAATGCTATTTGGAATGACCAAAGCCGCTTTAGAAGGTGATGCTAATCCAGAACGCAAAAGCGAAGTTAAAATGAGCGATGAAGATCTTATCGCTGGAATTACCGATAGATCTACTAAAGCTCAGGCGAGTGAGTCTTTAATGCCTAATGGAACTTACGAATCTCCAGAAGCCGCTTTAGAAGCCTTTGATGAACAACGCGATGAAATTATGGACTTTATCAACGATCAAACTGAAGAAGATCTAAGAAATCATATTTCAGATTCTCCTTTTGGTCCGGTAGACGGCTATCAATCCTTATTATTTATTGCTGGACACACGGCCAGGCACACATTACAGATTGAAGAGGTGATGCAGGCTGAAAATTTTCCGGAAGAATAAATATTTAAAATCGATAATAATTAAAAGACCATCCGGATGCGGTTGGTCTTTTTATATATGAAATTCTTCGGGGTATACTACAATTCCAAAAATATGCTTTGCAGCATCGGGTACTAGCTCCTTTAGCATAAAGTTCTTTTTTGGGACCTCAAAGGGCGCCTGAATATCAAAGTTTATAGCCGGTTCGTATTCAAATCTTGGATAATATTCTTCATGCCCCAGTACAATTACAAGTTTATAATCCAGTTCCCGTGCTTTTTGATGTGCCTGTTTAAGAAGCTTAGAGCCTATTCCTTTTGATTGAAATTCAGGTGAAACAGCCACGGGGGCTAGTGCCAAAGCAGGGAATTTATTTTTGTCGTTTTGGATGGTAATTTCACTTAGTAATACATAACCCACAAGTTTATTATCTACCTCAGCAACAAGCGAAAGTTCAGGTATAAACGCGTAAGATTTTCTGATGCGGTCTACTAAAAACTGTTCCTGGTGATCACTATTTGATTCATTTAGAAATGCAGCTTCAATAAGGCTAAAGACATCTTCGTGATCTTCGGGCTTTTCCTGTCTAATGTGTACTTCCATCTATTTCAAAAATTAAAGCAATGTAAGTAAATTAAATATATCTTACCGCTATTCAGCATTAATTATCAAAAGGGATTCTTCTGCATTTAAGCTTTCAATTTTTTCAGCATAACGATTATAGGCAAAACTATTTCCGCAGCAATTCATTTCATCAGCTTTACCAGTATTATTCACCAATAACACAGGAATTTTATAGTTGTCTGAAATAAACCGAAGACGATGTTCAGCATCTTTCATACCTTTTTTATGTTTAGCCACACTAGCCACGTAGAAATCAACTTTTTCTAAAATTATATCCTGTAGATGTTCTTCTACAGTTATTTCATAGCAAATGGCCAGTTTTATTTTTTTCTTCTGAAATTGGATTATAGAGTCACTTTTTTTTGGATGGAAAAAAGGGTGTTCATCCTCGTGTAAATATTGTTTAAAGTAAAACTGAATATCGCTTTTGGGCTTAAAAATAGCCATCGCAATATGAATTTTATTATTCAACTTTAAAGGTAACCCAAGGCCAATTGCCAGCTTATATTTGGTGCTATAATCTTTGAAAATTGTTAGTTTGCTGTCGTTTTGTTTAAATGCGAGCTCTCTTGCCAAATGCGGTTCGTAGTTGGTTAAAGAAAGTTCTGGGAAAACTATAAAATCTGCTTTTGCCGCAGCTGCTTTGTCGATATAATCGAGATGCTTTTTTATATTCGCTTTAATATTTCCCGATTCCGATTGCAGTTGGGCCAGTGCTATTTTCATTTCCGTTTAATCTTTTTTTATGCTGAATAGTTTTCCGTAGCTCAGGCAACGCCAACACCATTCTAAAGGACCAAATTTAAAGTACTGAAGCCACAATTGACTTAACACCACCTGAAATATAAACAAGACTGTAGCAGTAAGAAAGCATTGCAGTAAGCTCATTTTCTGATACATCGAAAATCCAATTCCGCTAAAAATCAACACTCCTATTAAGCTTTGAAAAATATAATTGCTAAGCGCCATCTTTCCAACGGGCTGGAAACGTTTCAAGAAACCGGTTAACTTTCCTGTAAACCACAACCACGCGATAAACCACATATAAAAAAGACCAAAAAGCGTATCGCAAATTACCATTAATTTAAGCCAGACAGGATTAAAAAAATCATCTTTGTAAAGATCGAAATTGGGTAAAATAAACAGAAAAATAATTCGGTATATAGTGGTAATAGTAAACAGCCAAATAAATGCATTTTTATTTTTTAAGATAAAATCTTTAAGCCTTAAAAGTTTACCCGATTTCACGAATGCTGCTCCTAAAAGCATCATGGAAAAAGCAATCGGCGCTAAAAACACCAACAAAACCGGGAGATTAGCGCAATATTCCAAAACCCTGAAAGTTAAAGCTTGTTTGTAGCTTCCATTTCTTAAAATCTTGGTGACCTTTTCGAAGTTATATTTTTCTAAAAACCTTTCAGGTGAATAATTTATCCGGGAGAACATATATTCAGCAATCAAATCATAAAGAGGAAATACTAAAATAAAAAGACATAATAGGAGTAAACATTTGCTATTTAGTTGATACAAAAAGTAGATAAAAATACCTAAAATCGCATAAAGATGAATCACATCACCTCCCCAAAGCACCAGGACATGTAGCATACCAATTACAAATAAAATAAGCATGCGTTTAAGCATAAAAAGGCTATTCTTTTTTCTATGCTTCAGTTTCTCAAGCTGCATGGCGATGCCCATCCCGAATAATAATGAGAATATCGGGAAGAATTTAGTGTAAAAAAATAGCTGTAAAATTCGTTGAATTAGCCTATCAAATCTTCCTGCCGACTGATCGTAATACATATCCTGATTCATAAACACCGCGTTCATGATTTCAATATTTACAACGAAAATTCCGAAAACCGCAACCCCACGCCAAATGTCCAGAATTTCGATACGAGTATCGGGAGTGACAGGGTTTAGGTTGGGTGATTTCATATTAAATTTATGTGGGTTGTAATTCAAAAATGGTGATTTCTGGTCGTACATTAAATCGCATCTGGCGCAAACATCCCAAGGCACGGTTTATATAGAGCGTTCTCCCATCATAAAGATCGATAATCCCGGCATCGTAACGTTTATTTTCTACCGGTAAAATAGGAGCTCTTAAAAAAGGCGGTTTACATTGCCCGCCATGGGTATGGCCACTTAAAATCCAGCCTTGATAACTATTCCAAACATCCAGATCACAAACATCTGGATTATGACATAAGGCTATATTCGCAGTTTTGGGATTATAATTTTGGGTAGCATTTTCAGGGTGAAAATTAATACCCCAATAATCATCTATTCCCAGAAAATGGAGGCCGTTTAATTCTTTGGTTTCATTTCTTAAAATTTGGATGTCTCGGGAAGCCAATTGATCGATTATATTTTGGGCCACGTGCGCTTCTTTATAGTCTATACCATAATCGTGATTTCCTAAAATTCCAACACTTCCTAAATTTCCTGTAGGAAAATAGGGTATAACTTCAGCAAGCTGCTCCAGATTTTTTGGTTCTTCATAGGTTACAAAGTCACCGGTATAGACTACAAAATCCGGGTCTAATTGCTGGGCTCGTTTAAAGGAATCTATAATGTACTGATAATCGAAAAAATCACCTATATGTACATCACTAATCTGCATTAGGCTTTTCCCGTAAAGATGCTTAGGCAGATTTTTAACCGGCATTTTGTGCCGAACAAACTCTAACCAAAATGGCTCAACCTGCCAGGCATACAGCCCTGGAATTGCTGCAATTCCGCCTAAAATGGCGAGCCTTTTTAAAAACTTTTTTCGTCTCATTTAGTCTATTTGAAGATCGGTATTCAAATCTAAATCGATAATTTTTAAATGTATATCCCTAATTTATTCAGGCATTTAATCCAACTATTATCTAATTAGTAAATATAAACAAATGAAAAAAATATAGGCGTTATTTTCGATTCTTAGCTTGTTGGCCTGTAGCCGTGATGATGATGAAAATTTAGATTGTACTCCAGACATGCATTAGTGCTTTTTATGAGCAGAACCAGGGAATAGCTGTGGCAGAATTTATGCCAGCAAAATATGCTATCGATGATGGTGAGCATCTGGTTTTTGCTAATCCTTTTATTGCTGAGCAATGTGTGAATATTGCAGATGATGATTACAGAGAAAACATATTCTTTGAAATTACTCCAGATCTAAAGGAATTTTGGTTACGACGATGAAGAGCTTTAATCGATAAAAGTGCATTTTGAAGCTTTTGGTACCTGGATAAATAATAATGCAATAACTATTGAGGGTGGTTTGATTTCGGGAAAACGAGTCAGCTTATCTCCCTATCATATTTATATAGATCTTGTAAATTTAGAAGATATCAATTTTAAAAAGATCAATTTCGAATCTGATTTAGTAAAGCAGGCTGAAAATTAAAAATATTAAGTAAATCTAATTTTTGCAGCCAATTAATTCCTATTATTAAGATATGATAAATTGCTTTAACTTATATATTTAATCTTATTGTGGTGGTGATTTCTACCAGTAATGAGAACTAAAAGGTTTGGATGTCTCAAAAATTATAATTGTTTTCCCGATTTATTGATCAGATCAATAGTCCGGGATTTTATTAAAATCTATTTATAAGGATCGCCACTGGCGGCAGTAACAATACAGATAAGATGTAAAATAATTCCGGGAAAAATGAATAAGATATAGCCTATGGTCACAAATATTAGCCATAAAATTCCGACTAAGACTTCGCCTTTATAAATATGCCCAACACCAGGAAAGAAAATACTAAGTAAAATTGCTACTCCTGCACTCCATTTTGGATAATTATTAATAACGGTTACTGGTGCTTGGGATTGTTGTGGGACGTTTATTCTGCCAGTATCAAAACGTTCGCCGCAATGCCAGCATTTAATTGCTTCAGATTTTATAGTTTCTGCACAATAAGGGCATTTTTTGGTTTGGTAATCCATAAATTTTTTAATTAATGATTTTACGTTTGGGCGATGAATGCTTATTTGGTTATAGGTATTAGTTTTATTGATTTTGTTACATACTTTAATCATTAACGATTATAAACAGTTATTTACATAAATTAATTTTTTTTGCATTTTGTTTTCTACTTTATCTTTTCCTTTTTTTATGGCTGTTTAAAACATAATGCTCATGAGTTCCTTATATTTTAACTTTAAATGATACTATATTACCCATAAATCAAGTTTTCATTGGTTATTGAACAAATATTTTACAACTTTACGCTAAACTCTCTACTTATACTTATGAATAGCAAATTATATTTCCTGATTTTATTGATTTTCACGGCAATTTCTTTAAAAGCTCAGGAAACTCAATTTACTCATGCCGATACGCTTAGAGGAAGTATTACTCCTGAAAGAGCCTGGTGGGACGTGATGCGTTATGACATTTCAGTAACACCAGATTTTGATAAAAAATATACTTCAGGATTTAATAAGATCAGCTATAAAGTAGTTCAGCAAGACCATCCTAATTTTATGCAAATCGATCTTCAGCAACCTCTGGTGATCGATAGTATTATTTACGATAAAAAGCAATCCTTAAGTTTTAGTAGAGAAGGGGATGTGTATCACGTAAAAACGCCTGCTCAAAAAATAGAATCTGAGCATGAAGTAAAAATTTATTTTAGTGGAAAACCGCACGAGGCGATTCGAGCACCCTGGGATGGTGGATGGACTTTTGCCAAAGACGAAAAAGGCAGACCTTGGATGACGGTTACCTGTCAGGGCCTTGGTGCTTCTATCTGGTATCCCAATAAAGATCATCAAAGTGATGAGCCAGATCATGGAGCTTCCTTAACAATGCGAATACCAAAGGATTTAATGGCGGTGGCAAATGGCCGAATGCTAAATAAGACCGAACATAAAGATGGTACGGTTTCTTATAAGTGGGGTGTTGAAAATCCAATAAGCAATTATACCATTATACCGTATATAGGACATTATAAAAACTTCTCTGAAGTATACACCGGGATAAAAGGCGACTTAGACCTTAATTACTGGGTGTTGGATTATAATTTAGAGAAAGCCAAAGATTATATGCCGACTGAAGTTCATAATCTTTTAAATGCTTTTGAATATTGGTTTGGGCCTTATCCCTTCTATGAAGATGGTTATAAACTTGTAGAGACAGAACATACCGGGATGGAGCATCAATCTAATGTCTCTTACGGAAACTGGTATGCCGGTGGTTATCGCGGCAGGGATTTATCGGGTACTGGTCTTGGTTTAACCTGGGATTTTATCATTATCCATGAGAGTGGTCACGAGTGGTTCGGGAATAATATTACCACTAACGATCTGGCCGATATGTATATTCATGAGAGTTTTACCAATTATAGCGAAACCCTGTTCCTGGATTATGTGTATGGCGAAGAAGCTGCGAACGATTATAACTACGGTACAAGAGCAGGAATCAAAAATGACAAACCAATTATTCCTGCCTATGATGTTAATGCGCAGGGGAGTGGTGATATGTACCCAAAAGGCGGAAATATGCTGCACAGCATTCGGCATAGTATGGATGATGATAAATTATTCAAGAATGTTCTTACCGGTTTAAATATGACCTTTCATAACCAAACGGTAGACGGTTCAGAAATCCTGGAATATGTTTCAGAGAAATCAGGTTACGATTATTCTAAAGTTTTCGAGCAATATTTAACCACAACAAAAATTCCGAAACTTCAGCTATATATAGATGCACCGAATAGTAAAATGTTTTATAAATATACCAATATCGTAGATGGTTTTAATTTACCATTGGTGCTAAAAGGCGACGAGGAAAAAATAAAGATTATCCCTTCATCAGAATGGCAAAGTGTAGCTATTCAGCATAAAAACCAGTATTTATTTACACCCTGGAGGATAGAGCGAATGTATTATGTAGATGTAGAATTACTCGATAATCGGGATTAAATATTCAGATCCCGATCCCTATAGCTATAGGGGATCGGGATACCTCGAATTAAGAAATAATTTTCTGATAAATACCCAATGGGTTTGAACAGAAACAGGTAACTAAAAAATGTAAGAATAGATGTTTTCAAAAGAAACTTATGTAGCGCGAAGAGAGAGCTTAAAGAAAAAAGTGGGATCCGGACTCTTAATATTCCCTGGGAATAAGGAAACCGGAATGAATTATAAAGACAATTGGTATCCCTTTAGGCAGGATAGTACCTTTTTATATTACTTCGGAATGAACCTTCCCGATCTTTATGTACTTATCGATTTAGATAATGATAAAGAGATCCTTTTTGGAGATGACCTTACTCCTGAAGATTTTGTTTGGGTTGGAGCAGTAGAACCTTTATCGACGTATGCTGAAAAATCTGGTATTGCTGAAGTACAGCCAATGTCAAGATTGGAAGCTTATATTAAAAACGCACAGCAAAAAGCTCAGCCTTTGCATTATTTGCCTCCGTATAGAAATAAAGTAACGATCGAGATCAGTAATCTTACCGGAATTCCGGTGAACGAAGTTGAAGCTAAAAAGTCGACTGAATTTACCAAAGCAGTCATCGCACAACGTTCTATAAAGTCTGCTGAAGAAATTAAAGAAATTCATAAAGCGGTGAACATTACTGCGGCCATGCATCGACATGCGATTAAATGGACGAAGCACGGGGTAACCGAAAAACAAATTGCCGGGGAGTTACAGGCCATTGCTATTGCCGGTGGCGGAAATATCTCTTTTCCTATTATTTTAACTAAAAACGGCCAATACCTGCATAATCATGCTACACAGGCGGTAGTAGAAAACGGAGATATCGTTTTATGTGACTGTGGTGCTGAGACGGCTATGAATTATGCGGGAGATATGACACGTTCTTTTCCGGTAGCCGAACGATTTACAGCTATTCAGCGAGAAGTTTATTCGATCGTTTTAGATGCTCACGAAAGCGCAGCCGCAGCATTAAAACCCGGCTATCGTTTTAAAGATGCCCATTTATTGGCGTGTAGCCGAATTGTAGAAGGCTTAAAAGGTCTTGGTTTAATGAAGGGCGATACGCAGGAGGCTGTAAATGCCGGTGCACACACTTTATTTTTTCAATGTGGTTTAGGCCATTTTATGGGAATGGATGTTCACGATATGGAAAACTTTGGTGAGCAGTTAGTCGGGTATACCGATGATCTTGAAAAGAGTACTGAGTTTGGACTTAAATCTCTGCGATTAGGTAAAGCACTGGAAGAAGGGAATGTACTTACTGTAGAACCCGGAATTTATTTTAATCCGTTTTTAATCGATTCCTGGAAAGCACAGGGAAAATATACCGATTTTGTAAATTATGACGAAGTCGAAAAGTTTAAAAGCTTTGGTGGTATGCGTGTAGAAGAAGACTTTTTGATTACTGCAAACGGAAAAGAACTGCTGGGAGATCCCCTGGCAAAAACAATACAAGAAATAGAAGAACTTAAAAACTCATAACTATAGAAAATCTGAAAATGCTATGAACCACTTTCTCTCCTTTAAATTTCTCCACTATTTTAGCCTTTTGTTCATAGCATTTTCTTTTTCATTACAAGCACAGGAATATCCTGAGTGGCAGCGTTTAGACATTTTATCTGTAAATACCGAAGATCCAAGGGCTCATTTTCATATTTATGATTCAGAAGCTGATGCGTTGACCGGCGAATACCAAAAATCTGGAAACTATAAAAGTTTAAACGGAAGCTGGAAATTTCATTTTGCGGCGGTTCCTGAAAAAAGACCCGTAGATTTTTATAAAACTGATTACGATGTAAAAGATTGGGACGATATTGAAGTTCCTGGAGATTGGCAATTACAGGGATACGATTTTCCGTTATATGTGAGTTCAGGTTTCACCTTTAAAATTAATCCGCCATTTGTAGACGCTACCTATAATCCGGTAGGATCTTATAAAAGAACATTCGATTTACCAAAGTCGGAATTCGATAAAAATGAAGACTATTTTTTACATTTTGGAGCGGTAAACAGTGCATTTTATGTTTGGATAAACGGAGAGAAAGTCGGTTACAAAGAAGGAACTAAAACTCCGGCTGAGTTTAAGATTACCAAGTATTTAAAACAGGGAAAAAACAGTATTGCGGTTGAAGTATATCGATGGTCCTCTGCAAGTTATTTAGAAGATCAGGATTTTTGGCGATTAAGCGGCATCGAGCGCGATGTGTATATCTACAAAACTCCTAAATCCCGAATTAAAGACTTTTTTGTAACTCCCGGTTTGGATAAAAATTATGATAAGGGAATTTTGGACGGATATGCGGTTATTGATGCAGAAAGTTCTCGTAAAAATCTTCAGGTAAATTTAAAAATCTGGGATGATGGGAAGGTAATTTCAGAAATAACAACACCAATTGGTGAAGCTAAAAGCGATACACTAAAATTTCATATTTCAGATCTGGACATAAAACATTGGTCGGCCGAAAAACCAAATCTTTATTCCTTAACATTAAATCTTAATGATGCCGACAAAACGCTAATGGCTACTTCAGCAAATATTGGATTTAGGACTTCAGAAATTAAAGGCGGACAACTTTTGGTAAATGGGAAACCGATTTTACTTAAAGGAGTGAATAGACATGAGCATGACCAATACGCAGGCCACGTGATCTCGCATGAATCCATGCTTCAGGATATTAAACTTTTTAAAGAATATAACATCAATGCCGTTCGAAACTCGCATTATCCTGCCGATCCATATTGGTACGAGCTATGTGATAAATATGGCATTTATATGATAGACGAGGCGAATCTTGAAAGTCATGGCTTTGGTTATGATGAGGATAAAACCCCTGCAAATAAACCAGAGTTTGAGAAAATGCATCACGATCGTATCGCCAGAATGATGCAAACCAATAAAAATCATCCTTCGATCATTATCTGGTCTATGGGGAACGAGGCTGGCGATGGTCCGGCATTCATAAAAAATTATCACTGGTTAAAGAAAAACGACCCTAGCCGTCCCGTGCAATATGAGCGAGCCGAGCGTGGTAAAAGTTTCCAGGAACCACATACCGATATCATTCCCTGGATGTATGCCAGCGTTGATTATATAAAAAATAACTACCTGGGCAACTATCCGGATCGACCATTTATTTGGTGCGAATATGCGCATGGTATGGGGAACAGTACCGGTGATCTTGTAGATCTTTGGGATTTTGTATACGAAAATCCACAAATACAGGGCGGATTTATTTGGGACTGGGTCGACCAGGGATTTGTAAAAACTGATAAAAACGGTGAGGAATATTGGGCTTATGGCGGGGATTTTGGACCAGATCGCTATAGGCATGATGCTAATTTTGTGATTAACGGATTAGTAAATCCAGATCGTACACCACATCCTGCACTTTACGAAGTAAAAGATGTTTATCAAAATGTAGCTATTAAGTTAAAAGACAAGCAGGCAGGAAATTTCACCTTTGAAATTGAGAATCGTTTCTTTTTTACCAATTTAAATGAATACGAAATCTTTTATGATTTAATAAAAGACGGACAATTTGTTGAGGGTGGCGGTCCCACAACGATCGATCTGGCACCTCAGAAAAAAACATTCCAAATCCAGGCGTTTAAACTAGAAAAAGGAGCAGAGTATTTTATAAATTTCTATGTAAAAACTAAGAATATTGGTGCTGTACTTGCTAAGGGTTATGTAATTGCCAAAAATCAAATTCAGCTTCAGCAAGGTAGTGAGGTAAAACTACCGGTTGTAGCTTCAGAGAAGCTGAAAACAAAAAATAAGGGCAAAAATCTTATAATTTCGAATATCGATGTAGAGGTTGTTTTTGATAAGAAAACGGGCGTACTTTTAGCATATAGATTTAAAGGAAAAAACCTGATCAAGAAAGGACCACAACCAGATTTTTGGCGGGCACCAACAGATAATGACTTCGGAAACAACTTTCAGAAACGGGCAAGAGCCTGGAAAGAAGCAACGGATAATCCTAAATTAATGGATTTCACTTCTGAAAAAAAGGATGGATATGTTGAAGTAAAAACGAACTATCAGTTAGATTCGGTTTCTTCTAATCTCAACATTACCTATAAAATTTACGGAAACGGACGTATTGAAGTCGGTAATGATTTTCAATTCAACGGCGGTACAGAAAAGCTAACTTCCTTGCCGAGATTTGGTAACTCCATGGTACTTCCGTTAGCCTACGATAACGTAGAATGGTATGGTCGCGGGCCTTACGAAAATTATTGGGATCGTAAAACTTCTGCTTTTGTAGGGATTTATAATTCGAGTGTAGAGGATTTATACGTACCCTACATTCGCCCGCAGGAAAATGGCTATCGTACTGATAATCGCTGGGTAAAACTTACGGATAATGAAGGAAACGGAATAAAATTCAGCGGAATGCCTTTGATTTCTTTTAGTGCATTAAGAAATCCAGTTTCAGATTTTGATCCGGGTATGGAAAAAGCACAACGACATACCACCGATATCAAACCTAAAGATGCGATTTATCTAAATATCGATTATAAACAAATGGGTGTTGGTGGAGATAATAGTTGGGGCGCAAAAACCTGGGAAAAATACCAGCTCAAACCTAAAAATTATAGCTATACCTATTTTATAGAACCGATTTTTGAATGATCTTTTTTAGTCATTTCGAGCGTAATGCAATGAAGTCGAGAAATCTATTTGTGTGAAAGTAAAAATTGAGTACTGAGAAGTTAGATTGTATATCGTTTCGCTGTAAGCGAATAATAAGTAAACTAGAGATTTTTTGATGCATGTTGAATGTTAATTTTTTTCTGTCATTTCGAGCGTAATGCAATGAAGTCGAGAAATCTATTTGTGTGAAAGTAAAAATAGAGTATTGAGAAGTTAGATTGTATATCGTTTCGCTGTAAGCGAATAATAAGTAAACTAGAGATTTTTTGATACATGTTGAATATTAATTTTTTTCTGTCATTTCGAGCGTAATGCAATGAAGTCGAGAAATCTTTAAGGAGTTAGAGTATAGAAAAGAGATTCATGGTTTATGCTCAATGTTCTTTTGTCATTTCGACAGAAGCATAGCGTATTGGAGAAATCTCTTTTAAATAGGTGTATTAATGTTGGATTCATACAGAAAGCTGAATTTTGAGGGATGCTTTTAAAAATGCAGCATGGGATATCACGTTAGCTATTGGGAGAAACGGAATAACTAAATAAGCTAGAAAAACCTTAATGTATATAGATCCCTCCACTACGCCTGCCTGCCGGCGAGGCAGGGTCAGGATGATGTTAGTAAGAATCAATAAAGGTATGATTATTAAAAGCTGAAACCATGCGCTAATAATCACAAATCAATTATAAAAAAATGGCTAAAAATTACCTTTTAAGAATAGCGGTACTGTTTTTCTTTTCCTCCTCAATAATTGCGCAGGAAGACCCTGAACTTTTAAGCTTAGAGCGTATTTATTCTTCATCAGAATTTAGTAGCGATTACCAGCGCCCTATTTTCTGGATAGAAAACGGAGATGCTTTTGTAAGTATCGAAAAAGATGATTCGGGTAATGATGAGCTTACTCGTTACATGAGTAAAAATCATCAATCAAATACATACCTGGCGGCTCAACATCTTGCTGTAAATGGTAAAAACCTGGCAATAGAGGATTTTTCGTTATCCCCCGATGGTAGCAAGGTACTTATTTTTACCAATTCCAGTCGGGTGTGGCGTTCCAATACCAAAGGTGATTTTTGGGTTTATGATTTTGATACCAAAGAATTAAAACAATTAGGAAAAGATTTTCCATCCTCATCGTTGATGTTTGCTAAATTTTCTGAAGATAATCAGTTTGTGGCCTATGTACAAGATTTCAATATTTATAAAGAAAATTTTAAAACGGGGGAAATTACTCAGTTAACTAAAGATGGTACCGGAGATATTATCAATGGAACTTTTGATTGGGTGTATGAAGAAGAATTTGGAATGCGCGATGGGTTTACTTGGAGCCCCGATGCTTCCAAAATTGCATTTTGGCAATTGGATGCTTCAGACATTGGTACTTTTTACATGATTAATTATACAGATTCGGTATATTCACAATCCATTGCACTTCAGTATCCAAAAGCGGGATACAATCCTTCTTCAGCAAAAGTCGGAATTGTAGATACAAAAACTTCCGAAATAAAATGGATTCCGATGCCGGGTGATCCTGTTCAGCATTATTTACCGGCAATGCAATGGCTTAGTGAAGATTTACTACTTATTCAGCAAATGAATAGGAAACAAAACCAACTCAATATTTTCACTTATAAGCCTTCAACAGCAGAATTGAAAAAAGTCTATACAGAAACTGAAGATACCTGGGTGGATTTACGTTACCCAGACATTTCATCTAATCAATGGGGGAATAATGATCAGTTAATCGTAGATAATGGAAAGGCATTTTTACGAATGACGGAAAATGATGGTTGGCGTCATATTTACAAAGTGGATTTAGCATCTGGCGAGAAAACAATATTAACGCCAGGTGATTATGATGTAGCGACCTATTATCAAACCGATGATAAAAATTTATATATCGTAGCCTCACCAGATAATGCCACGCAGCGCTATTTATACCGTGTGCCTTTAAATGGAAGCGGAAAGTTAACCAGAATAACTCCGCAGCAATTCAAAGGCGTAAATACCTACGATGTTTCGCCTAACGGAAAATATGCCATTCATAATTTCACTAATGTGAGCACACCAAATACAGTTAGTTTGGTGAGCCTGCCA
This sequence comes from Zunongwangia sp. L-65, assembly GCF_056859415.1. NCBI lineage: Bacteria > Pseudomonadati > Bacteroidota > Flavobacteriia > Flavobacteriales > Flavobacteriaceae > Zunongwangia > Zunongwangia sp. L-65. The sequence continues at coordinate 115,008 of NZ_JBSXOK010000047.1, read as the reverse complement.
AAGCATAAATCAGTAGAAACGTTAGTAGATAATGAACGATTAAAAAGTAAACTAGCTTCTTTAGCGTTGCCGGAAACGACTTTTTTTAACGTAACTACTGATAACGGTATCCAAATGGATGCTAGAATGACCAAACCTTTAAATTTTGATGCAAGGAAAAAATATTCTGTTCTTTTTCATGTGTATGGTGAGCCCTGGGGCGTTGTTGCCACCGATCAATGGGTTGGATTATATGAATTATTTATGGCGCAGCAAGGATTTGTGGTGATAAGTATAGATAATCGAGGAACACCAACGTTAAAAGGTAGCGATTGGCGAAAAAGTATTTATCAAAAGGTGGGAGTGATTAATACGAACGATCAGGCTGCAGCAGCAAAAAAAGTATTGGCAACTTATGATTTCTTAGATAGAGACCGAGTAAATGTTTGGGGATGGAGTGGTGGAGGCTCCATGACGCAAAATTTATTGTTTAGATATCCTGATGTGTACCAAACAGGTGTTGCGGTTGCCGGTGTTGCAAATCAGTTATTCTACGATAATATTTACCAGGAGCGTTATATGGGATTGTCCAGTGAAGATAAAGAGAAGTTTATCGAAGGTTCGCCGGTAACCTATGCGAAAAATCTGGAAGGAAACTTATTGCTAATCCATGGTACTGGCGATGACAATGTACATTATCAGAACATGGAGTATTTAGTAAACGAACTAATAAGACATAATAAGCAATTTGATATGATGGCGTATCCAAACCGATCTCATGCCATTTATGAAGGGAAGAATACTTCTATCCATTTATATACGTTGATCACCAACTATTTTTTGGAGCATAATAACATGTAATCAGGATTTAAATAGTAATAATTAATCGGTTTGCTGCCTGTACTGTGTAGGTGTAATCCCTTTTAGTTCTTTAAATTTTCGATTAAAATTAGCGATATTCTGAAATCCGCAAAGTTCAGAGATCGCTGAAATCGATAAGTCATGATCTTTATAGAGTAATTTGCAGGCATGTTCTATCCTTATTTCTATTAGAAACTGAAAAAAAGTTTTGTTGGTTCGTTTTTTAAAATATCGGCAAAAGGCATTTTTACTCATAAAAGCGATATCAGCGATATCGTCTAAAGATATATTTTCCTGAAAGTTATCCATGGCGTATTGAAAAACATCGTTCATTCGTTTTCCTTCATCTTCGGTATATTTTTTCTGATAAACAAAAGAGGATAGCGGCTGTCTTTCAGCATGTGTAAGTTCGTTTAGCAGTAATAATAAAGTGGCAACCCTTTCAATTTTACTTTGTCTTTTCAGGTTATTAAAAAGATGAAATTTCTTCTCATCAGCTTTAATTTTCATTCCGTATTCAGACTCATCAAAAAACTTCTGGATTCCGCTAAGATCAGTTAGGTTAAAGAATTCTTTTCCAAAAGACTTTTTTGTAAAAAACAGGGTATACATTATAGAATTTGGATGCGCTTCAGCATCACTTCTAAAAACATGGGGAATGTTTTCTCCAATAATAAGAATATCGTGGGGCTGATATTCGTTAATGCTATCCCCTAAGATTAGAGATCCGCTACCTTCCATAATGTAGCTAATTTGAATCTCTTCGTGTTGATGAAGTTTATCATAAAATACAATTTCATGATCTTCCTGGTAAACCAAGGCTTCCTTCTCTGGCTTAGGGATTTTAAAGGGCAGAACTTTCATTTGGCTTTAGTTTTTGTAAATATTATTAAAAAAAACTGGATTAGTCAATTTATATGATAATATAGTATCAGGTTTAGTTAATCACTACAAATTGAAAGCGATCTAATGCATATATTTTTGTTAAAAAATTAAACACATGGCAATAAAATGGGAAGGGGTAATGCCCGCAGTAACCACTAAATTCACAAAGGATGACGAACTGGATTTAGTAACCTTTGAAAAGAATATTAACGCACAACTGGAAGCAGGTGTAAACGGAATCATCTTAGGAGGAACTTTGGGTGAAGCTAGTACTCTTACACCGGCAGAAAAGGAAACGCTTGTAAAGAAAACTTTAGAAATTACAGCAGGACAAGTGCCGGTAATCATTAATATTGCCGAGCAGTCTACCAAGGAAGCCATTCAGGTCGCTAAAAATGCTGAAGCCTGGGGAGCGCAGGGATTAATGTTATTACCACCAATGCGTTACAAAGCTACAGACTACGAGACTGTAGTGTATTTTAAAGAGATCGCTAAAAACACATCTTTACCGATTATGATCTATAATAACCCTGTGGATTATAAGATCGAAGTCACTATCGACATGTTTGAAGAGCTTCTAGCAGATTGTCCAAACATTGAAGCCGTAAAAGAATCTACTCGTGATATTAGTAATGTAACACGTTTAAAAAACAAATTTGGTGACCGTATTAAAATCTTATGTGGTGTAGATACATTAGCTTTAGAAAGCATGGTTGCAGGCGCAGATGGTTGGGTAGCAGGCCTCGTTGCTGCTTATCCGGCAGAAACCGTAGCTATCTATAAGCTTGTAAAATCTGGTGATATTGCGGAAGCTTTAAGAATCTATAGATGGTTTATGCCATTACTGGAACTGGATATTTCTCCACAATTAGTACAAAACATAAAATTAGCGGAAGTGGCCACTGGTTTAGGAACCGAGTACGTGCGCGCTCCAAGATTAGTTTTACAGGGAGCAGAAAGAGAAAGAGTGCAGGGAGTAATTGACGCTGCAATGGCTGTAAGACCAGATTTAGTAGAATACAAATCTTTATAAATTAAGAAAAAAAGAAAGCATGATTACAGGAAAAAATTATATTGGTGAGGAGCTTTCCAGTAAAGGTGAAGTAACCTTTAAAACTTTTGATCCAAAAGAAAATAAAGAAACGGCCGCTATTTTTTATGAAGCTACACCCGATGAGGTTGATGCTGCTGTAGAAAAAGCGGCAGCCGCTTTTAAAGTATATAAGCAAAAACCTGATGCTGATAAAGCCGAATTTTTAGAGGCAATTGCTGAAGAACTTGAAGCAAATGCTGAAGCTTTAAAACAAATTTACAGAGTAGAATCCGGTTTGCCAGAAGGACGTTCTAATGGCGAATTAGCACGTACTGCCGGACAGTTAAGAGCTTTTGCAGAGATGCTTAAAGAAGGTAGTTGGGTAGAGGCGATAATTAGCAATCCCGAAGGAAAACCTGATATTCGAAGAATGCAGGTACCTTTTGGACCCGTTGCGGTTTTTGGAGCGAGTAATTTCCCCTTTGCGTTTTCTACAGCAGGAGGAGATACCGCTAGCGCATTAGCATCAGGTTCTCCGGTTGTCGTAAAATCACACCCCTTACATGCAGGTACGGGAGAATTGGTTTCTGAAGCAATTATAAAAGCGGCTAAGAGAACAGGAATGCCAGATGGTGTGTTTTCTAACTTAAATAGCAAAGGGATTGAAGTTGGAGAATGGCTGGTAAAACATCCAAAAATTAAAGCGGTTGGATTTACCGGAAGTTATAAAGCGGGTACTGCACTTTGTAAATTAGCTGCAGATCGTGCTGAACCTATACCGGTGTATGCAGAAATGGGAAGTATTAATCCCGTTTTGGCTTTACCTTCAGCCTTAGAAGAAAAAGCTGATTTTTGGGCTGAGCAATATGCAGGTTCTATAACCGCTGGATGTGGCCAGTTTTGTACAAATCCAGGATTAATTTTGGGAATAGAGAGTACAGACTTAAATAATTTTGTTGAAAAATTAGGAAAGAATTTATCGAATCTTGCACCTTCAGTGATGCTTAGCCCCGGAATCCAACATCAATATGAGGCTTCAAAAACGGAAGTTTTAGAGCAAGAAGGCTATTCTGAAGTTAGCAAGTATAATGGCGATCTTCAGCCAAATTTTGGCAGACAGCAAGTAATCACGGTTTCTGGTGCAAATTTCCTTCAGAATAAAAACTTCCATAAAGAAGTATTCGGTCCATTTTCAGTAGTGGTAAAATGTAAAGATAAAACCGAGTTAGGTGAAGTGCTTGAGCAACTAGAAGGGCAATTAACCGGTACAGTATTAAACTCCGAAGAAAAAGAACTAAGTGAATTTGCGACGATTATCGATACTTTAACCGATACGGTAGGCAGAATTATTTACAACAGTGTGCCAACAGGTGTAGAGGTTTGTGCGGCGATGACGCATGGCGGACCATTCCCGGCAACCTCTAATGTCAAATTCACTTCAGTAGGATTAACAGCGGTACAACGATGGGTACGCCCGGTTTCTTTTCAGGACTGGCCTCAGGCATTGCTACCACAGGCCTTAAAAGATGAAAATTCTTTAGGAATTTTACGTAATATCAATAATAAGTACACAACAGATAGCTTATAGACTTTAATGGCAAGAAAAACTTTTTTTTGTGTTGATGCCCATACTTGTGGGAATCCGGTAAGAGTGGTTGCAGGTGGCGGCCCTTTTATCGAAGGAAAAAACATGAGTGAAAAGCGTCAAAATTTTATGCGGGAATACGATTGGATTCGCCGTGGTTTAATGTTTGAACCACGCGGCCACGATATGATGAGCGGAAGCATTTTGTTTCCGCCTTCAGATCCCCAAAATGATTGCGGAATTCTTTTTATTGAAACCAGCGGATGCCTGCCAATGTGTGGGCATGGTACTATTGGTACGGTCACTGTTGCGATTGAAGAAGGCCTGGTTTCTCCTAAAAAACCAGGAACGCTTAGGCTGGAAACCCCCGCCGGACTCGTGAAAGTGAGTTACGTTCAGGAAGGAAAAAAAGTAAGGTCGGTTAAAATCGTGAATATAAAATCTTATTTGGCAAAAGAAAATATTACGGTGCATAGCAATGTTCTGGGTGAGTTAAAGGTAGATGTTGCTTACGGTGGTAATTTTTACGCTATTGTAGAGGTTCAGGATAACTTTAAAGGTTTGGAGCATTATCAGGCCAGTGAATTGATTACGTGGAGCAGGGAGTTGAGAAGCAAATTAAACGAAGCACATCAATTTATTCATCCGGAAGATCCAACAATTTTTGGTTTAAGCCATATCCAATGGACGGGGGCTGTGATGGATGAAACCTCTACTGCACGTAATGCTGTTTTTTACGGAGATAAAGCTATAGACCGTTCTCCTTGTGGTACCGGGACATCTGCAAGAATGGCGCAGTGGTATGCCAAAGGAAAACTAAAAAAAGGCGATCAATTTGTGCATGAAAGTATAATTGGTAGTAAATTTATTGGCAGAATAGAAGAGGAAACAGAATTAGGTGATAAAAAGGCGATTATACCGAGTATAGAGGGTTGGGCAATGGTAACTGGTTATAATAATATAGTTATCGATGATGAGGATCCTTATGCTCACGGATTTCAGGTACTTTAAATTTTAATCTATGAAAAAAGTTGCAATTATTGGAGGAGGAATTACGGGCTTATGTTCTGCTTATTACCTGGTTAAGGCCGGCTACGAGGTAACAATCGTAGATAAGGGTAATATCACAAAAGGAGCCTCTTTTATTAACGCCGGTTATGTAACTCCCAGTCATTTTGTACCGCTCGCAGAACCTGGTATGATTAATCAGGGAATTAAATGGATGTTCAATAATTCCAGTCCGTTTTACATAAAACCACGATGGGATATAGATTTCTTTAAATGGTCCTGGTATTTCAAAAAATCTTCAACCAAACAAAAAGTAGCCAAAGCTATTCCTGTGCTTAAGGAATTAAACGAAAAAAGTAAAGAACTTTACGAGGAGATGTTAGAATCTTTGGATTTTGAATTTCACATAGAGCGTAAAGGTCTGCTTATGGTTTATAAAAGTGCTAAGAATGAAGAACATGAAACTAAGCTTGCCGAAAAAGGAAAAGACTTAGGCTTAGATGTTAGTGTTTTAGATAAAAAAGCACTGCATGATTTAGAGCCCCAGTTTAGTGAGGATGTTATTGGTGGTGTACATTATGAATGTGATGCCCACAGTACTCCAAATCTTTTTATGAAAAACCTGAAGCAATGGTTAGAAAATAACGGTGTTCGGTTTGTTTTAGAGGAAGCGGTTACCGGTTTAGAAGTAGATGGAAAGACTATAAAAGCAATGCATACCAGTAAAAACAGCATCGAGGCAGACGAATTTATTATGGCAGCTGGAAGCTGGACTTTTCCTTTAGCTAAAAAATTAGGTCTGAATATACCTATCCAACCCGGTAAAGGCTATAGTATGAGCATCACCAGAGAAACCAATATTAATTTACCGGCTATACTTACTGAAGCAAAAGTAGCAGTTACCCCAATGAAAGGTTTTACAAGATTTGCTGGTACCATGGAATTATCGGGCGATAATAATATTATTTTACCCACTAGGGTAGAAGCCATAGCTAAAGCAGCTTCTAATTATTATTCAGGTTTTACCTTAACCCCTGAAGAGAAACAATCGGCCACCAGCGGATTACGACCGGTATCCCCGGATGGCTTACCATTTATTGGAAAATCTTCAAAATTCAAAAATTTGAATGTTGCTGCAGGTCATGCGATGATGGGATGGAGTCTTGGCCCGATTACTGGAAAACTAATTTCAGAAATTGTAGAAGGCAATCACACTTCAGTGTTATTAGAACCATTTGATTTGGAACGATTTTAGAAAAAAAATCTGTTTCAAATATTTATATAAGTTTTTGAGACTGTCACTTTTATAGTGATAGTCTTTTTTTTTGCTATGATTTTTCTGAGATCTGGATTTTGATATTATATGTAAAGATTATTCATAAATTACGTTAGATCTGATTGATAGATTTTGGGTATCTGCCATGGTATCATCTGTTTAACTTTTACCAAAAAGCAGCCATTAAATATTCTATTTCAAAAAAGGAAATACTCATCATTCTTTCTATAAAAATTTTAGAATAATACTTGTTAATATAGTATTATATAAAGCTAATTTTTTCACAAAAGGCTCCTTAATCTAATTGTAAGTTTATCCTCTAAATTTTAATGTTTATCCAGTTTTAATGGATTAAAATCAATCAAAACTCACAAAAATTTCAGTTATGATGAAAAAATTATGTTTTTATGTGGGAAAATTAAATGTTAAGAAAATGCAATATTCATTGCTTTTTTTAATGCTATTTTTTTCTCAGCTAAGTATTGCTCAATCACAATTTGAGGGTACGGTAATAGATGAAGGAGGTGTACCCATTCCAGGTGTTTCGGTAAAAGAAAAAAATACGGGTAATGGGACCGTTACAGATTTTGATGGTGCATTTTCTATCTCCACTAATTCGGATGATGCTATACTGATATTTTCATTCGTAGGATATAAAACTAAGGAGTTAAACACAAGCGGTCTAAGTGGTAATCTAAGTGTGACTTTAGAAGAAGATCTACAAGCCCTGGAAGAGGTTGTTTTAATTGGCTATGGAAAACAGGATAGAAGCCAGGTGACCAGTGCTGTTGCCAGTGTTTCTGAAAAAGATTTTAATCCTGGAAAAATACAGGATGCGGCTGAACTCGTTAAAGGTAAAGTAGCCGGTTTAGTGGTGACTAATAGTTCCGGAAATCCTAATGATGAATCTAATATTATGCTACGTGGGGTCACTACTTTAAATGGTAGTACAAAACCGCTTATTTTAATAGACGGAGTTCCTGGAGATTTGACAATGGTCGCTCCAGAAAATATTTCTTCGGTAGATGTACTAAAGGATGCCAGTGCAGCCGCTATTTATGGGACTCGTGGTGCTAATGGAGTTATTCTTATTAGTACAAAATCAGGAAGTTTTGATCGCAAAACCAGTGTAGTATATGATGCCTTTGTGTCTGTATCAGATTTTTATAAGGAAGCTGATTTTATGACTCCACAGGATATTCGGGATGGATTAACATCTTTTAGTGATGGAGGTTTCGAAACAGATTGGTTAGATGCGATTTCGCAAACAGGATTTATGCATAATCATGCTCTTACTATTAATGGAGGATCAGAACTAACATCTTATTCAGGAAATATTTCCTATAGAAAAGAAGATGGAACTATTAAAAAATCGAATAATGATCAATTAAGATTACAACTAAATTTAGAGCAATATCTTTTAAAAGATATTTTGAAAGTTGGTTTTAAAATCTTTTCTGAGCAGCGTAAAAGAACGCCTAATAATATTGAGGATAATGGGATTAGCAATATTTATCGCCAGGCAGTTATTCGTAATCCAACTTCCCCCATTTATGGTGAAGACGGAGATTATTTCGAAGAATTTGGACGATATCAATATTTTAATCCGGTTGCTATGAATAATGAGCTGATTGGGGAACGTGAGTTACGACGAACTAATATTACCGGTAATATTACTTTCGAACCAATAAAAAACTGGGTAACCAATCTTTTAATTGCAAAAAACCTTTCGGCTACAGATATTTCTACCTACACTACTTCCAGATATTATTCATCTAAAACTACTGGATTTAGTGGTAGTGCTTATAAAAGTTATGAGAAAAAAGAGGACAAATTTTTAGAACTTACTACTAATTACGAATTCGATATTAATACTGTTCATCGTTTTAATGCATTAGCAGGATATAGTTATAATTACTTTAGCAATAGTAATTTTTATGCCAGTAATTCAGATTTTCCTACAGATGGCTATCTATATAATAATATAGGAGTTGGTGCCAGGCTGAATGAAGGAAATGCCGGTATGGGTAGTGGAAAGTATGACTCTCGCTTAATAGGGTTTTTTGGAAGAATTCAATATGGTTATGAAAATCGATTTAATCTGCTTGCCAGTATACGTAGAGAAGGTTCTTCCCAGTTTGGAGACAACCATAAATGGGGACTTTTTCCTTCAGTATCGGCTGGTTGGACGCTTAGTAATGAAGCATTTTTGGAATCGGCTAGTTGGATCAATAATTTAAAACTTAGAGCAGGTTATGGAGTAACGGGGCAGCGACCTAATGCTAATTATCTTTCCTTAACCACCTATAATTATGATAGCAATTACGGAAATTTTGTAAATGAGGACGGACAATGGGTAGCTGGTTTAATGGTAACCCAAAATCCTAATCCAGATTTGAAATGGGAACGAACTTCTGAAGTTAACATTGGACTTGATTTTTCATTCTTTAATAGTCGTTTAGGGGGTTCCTTAGATGTATACAGAAAAGACACAGATGATTTGTTATACTCATATAATGTGCCTTTACCCCCAAACATCTACGGTCAAACACTGGCCAACGTAGGTTCGATTAGAAACCAGGGTTTTGAGCTAATGATTAATGCCCTTCCTGTAAGCAATGACGATTTTTCATGGGAAACTACGGTTACGCTAACACATAATGATAATGAACTTTTAAGCTTGTCTAATGATTTATATGAAACAGAAGATTATTTGGATGTGGCCTATGCAGGTGATCCGATTAATGTTCCTACCCATAGAGTTGAAGTAGGGCAGGCCATAGGAAATTTCTGGGGATTAAAATCGGTAGGAGTGACGGAAAATGGACTATTCCTGGTAGAAGATCCAAATACCGGTGAGGCTATTCCCTATTCCACAAGTCTTAACACTAACGATTATCGCCAGTATCTAGGTAATGGATTCCCTACTGTTTATATGGGATGGACCAATACATTACGATATAAAAACTTCGATTTAACCGCCTTAATTAGCGGGCAGTTTGGTTTTGATATTTTAAATACGCAACGTATGTTTTACGAAAATAATTCAATTCAATATAATCGTTTAAAATCTGCGGCAGACCCCGTTTATGGAGAACGTCCATTATCTGGAGCCCAAGCGCAGGCCTTTGTTAGCCATTATTTAGAGAAAGGGGATTTTGTAAAACTGGATAATATCACTTTAGGGTATAATTTTAAAATTGAAAAAATATCAAATTATATTTCTGATGTACGGGTGTATTGTTCTGCCAAAAACTTTTTAACTATTACTAATTATAGCGGAATGGATCCTGAATTAGCTAATAGAGACTTTTATGCCGCCGGGAACGACTTTAGGGATAAATATCCTACCATCAAATCTTTCACCATTGGTACCAGATTAAACTTTTAAAACTACATCATGAAAATTTTCAAAAATAAACTAATAAAATATACAGGAATAGCAGCCTTTTTTCTGACCTCGTTTTCCTGTACAGATCTTTCTGAAGATACCTATAGTATTCTTACAAACGAGGATATAGACTTTAATAACGAGCAGGACATTTCAAGATTAACGGGCTATGTATACAACCATTTGCGGTATACATACTGGGAATGGAATGGATTATTTGATATCCAGGAAGAGTCTTCTGATTTAATTATGACTCCCTTGCGTATAGGAGTGGGGTGGGGAGATTTATATATCTCTATGCATAAGCATGATTTTAATTCTAATATAGGGCACTTTAGTACAATTTGGGATAATGCTTATTCTGGCATCGGTTATGCCAATACTATTTTGGACCTTCCTGAAATTCAGGAAAATGCTTTACAAAGTGCCAGACTTCGTACCATGCGTGCATTATATTATTATATCTTATTTGATTGTTTTAGAAATGTGCCTTTAGAAACAACACAAGCTGTAGAAAGCGGTTACCTGCCAGAGCAGGCCAGTCCAGAAGAAGTTTTTGAATTTGTTGTATCTGAGCTTAATGCTGTGAAAGAAGATTTGGGAACCGAAAAAGTTTATGGCTATCCCAATAAATATGCAGCCGAAATGATTCTTGCCAAAATGTACCTGAATCATAATGCATGGTTCAACGATTATGGTAATAATGAATATTTTGAACTGGCTTTAGAACAGGTCGATGATATTATTAATAATGGTGGTTATTCTCTTTCACCAAATTATAAAGACAATTTTAAGGCCAATCTAGCTGGAAATAATGAGATTATTTTTGCAATTCCTTTAGATTACACCTATGCCAGTGGTAATTATTTGGTAAACAAAGCACTTACTAGTGAGGGTGCTAAAGCTTTTGGATACGACGGGTCTCCATGGAATGGCAGCTGTGCAGTGCCGCAATTTATAGATACCTATCATGAAAATGATTCGCGTTTAGAAGATACCTGGGCTTATGGGCAGCAATATCATTATGAAACCGGAGAGCCATTGAGGATGAATGCAGATGATCAGGGAGAAGTTAACCTGGTTTATACAAAAAGAGTACATTCTATAGATAATCCGGGAGCTTATATGATGGAAGGCTATCGTTTTGTAAAGAATGAAATTGTACCAGGTGTCGATGGAACTTATGGTGATGATGTACCCTTCTTTAGACTCTCAGACGCTATGTTTATCAAGGCAGAGTGTTTATTGAGATTGAACAGGGATCAGGCGGAGGCCGCAAGATTAGTAAGTGAAGTACGTGCGCGTGCATTTGAAGATGGAACCGAAGCCGTACGCTCTGTACAGGATTTAACCTCAGGAAGTATTTATGACTATGGACATAGAGAATATACCAGTGAAGGTGCTACCAACTACAGCAATCTTGTAGCTACTTACGAAGGAGGAGATGATATAGAACTAGGAGGCCTTCTAGATGATTTGGCCTGGGAATTTGTAGGAGAGCACCATCGTAGACAGGATCTTATCAGGTTTAGATTATCAGGGTCTAATACCAATGTTTATAATGGTAAATCCTGGTTTTGTAAAGATGCAGAACCTGAGGCAACATATAAAAATGTGTTTCCAATTTTTCAAACCTTTTTAGATGCTAATCCTAAGCTTCAACAAAATCCTGGATATTAAGATTCTGTTTTTTTAGACTATGAAGACGGAGTGATAATTGTCACTCCGTTTTATTTTGTAGAATCTATACTATAAGGTCGTAAAAGCATATAAAACTTATTAATTAATGTTAATATAATATAAATATATGTTAATGATCGATTTAAAATTAAACAGGTTTTCATTTAATTTTAAACTATGAAAACACCTGTTTACACCTATTTTATTTTTTTCCTGATTTCCCTAGTGGCCAGTGCCCAGGGGACAGTAGAGGATTATAAGAGAGCAGAATCTCTGGATACGCTTTTCAGAAATAAAGTCTTTAACACTCCAAATTCTTTCAACTGGTTAAACAAGAAGGAGTTTTGGTATAAAAACAATACCGAAAAAGGTAGTGAATATATTTTTGTAAATGCAGAAACTCTAGAGAAGGAAACAGCTTTCGATCATGAAAAACTGGCACGCGCTATTTCAAAATTAGTAGATAAAAAAATCAAAAGTTCAAAAATGGATATCACTAAGCTGGAATTTGATGAAGCTAAGTCGAATTTAAGATTCCAGTTAGATACCATACAATATAATTTAACTCTTTCGGATTATAAGCTTAGCGTCATTGATACCCTAGCTTCCAAAGATAGATCCAGAGGATACTGGGGAAAACGCGGGAACGAAAGAGAAGGTGATCCGGTACCATCGCCAGATCAGAAATATACCGCATTTATAAAAAATTCTAACCTGTATGTAAAAGACAGTAAAACCAAGGAAGAAACACAATTAAGTTTTGATGGTACAAAAGGATTCTTTTATTCCGCCAATATTATCTGGTCACCAAATAGCGAAAAAATTATAGCCTATAAAGTAAAACCGGGAGAAGAGCACAATATTTATTTTGTAGAGTCCAGTCCAAAAGATCAGTTGCAGCCAAAATTACACACCAGGGACTATACGAAACCGGGGGACGAATTAGATTTTAAAAGTCCGCAACTTTTCCATGTTTCTTCCAAAAAACATATTCCAATAGCGACAACTCTTTTTAACGCTCAATTTTCTTTGTACAATTACCAGTGGAAGGACGATAGTTCTTCGTTTACCTTTGAATTTAATCAGCGTGGTCATCAGGCATACCGGGTTATAAAAGTAGATGCTAAAACCGGAAAAGCCACAGCAATAATCGATGAAACAAGCCCAACTTTTATAGATTATAACGGTAAAAAATATCGTCATGACGTGAAGGGGAAAGACGAAATTATATGGGCCTCAGAGCGTGATGGCTACAACCATCTTTATTTGTATGATAGCAATACCGGGAAAGTTAAAAATCAGATTACTTCTGGAAATTGGCCGGTAAGGAAAGTAATAGAAGTAGATGATAAGAATAGAACAATTTACTTTACGGCAAGTGGGTTGGATAAAGATCAGGATCCGTATTTAATTCATTATTGCAGTATAGATTTCGACGGAAAGAATTTTACCCGTTTTACTACTGAAAATGGAAACCATAAAGTCACTTTTTCTCCAGATAAAGAATATTACGTAGATCAATATTCCAGAGTAGATATGCCGGCGGTTACGGTATTAAAGAAAGCAGGTAAAAAAAAGCCATTATTGACTTTAGAGAAAGCTGATCTTAAGGCCTTAGAAAAAACGGGATGGAAAACCCCTGAAGTCTTTACCGCAAAAGGTAGAGATGGTGACACCGATATTTGGGGAATTATTGTAAGACCCACCAATTTTGATCCTTCAAAATTCTATCCTATTATTGAATATATCTATGCGGGGCCTCATGATTCATTTGTTCCAAAGGATTTCAATAGTTATTACTGGGCACTGAGTTCTTTGGCAGAACTTGGATTTATCGTAGTGCAGATTGATGGTATGGGAACGTCTAACCGATCTAAAGCTTTTCATGATGTATGCTGGCAAAATTTAAAAGATGCTGGTTTCCCCGATCGTAAATTATGGATTACGGCAGCGGCTGAAAAATATCCTTATATGAACACTGATAAAGTAGGTATTCGTGGTACTTCTGCCGGTGGGCAGAGTGCCGGTGCTGCTTTGGTTTTTAATTCAGATTTCTATGATGTTGCCGTAGCTTCCTGTGGTTGCCATGATAACCGAATGGATAAAATCTGGTGGAATGAGCAATGGATGGGCTATCCAATTGGTCCCCATTATGCGGCAAACTCCAACATCGAAAATGCCGCCCAATTGAAAGGAAATTTAATGCTGATCGTAGGTGAAGTAGATGATAATGTAGACCCGGCATCGACCATGCAATTTGCAGATGCACTTATAAAAGCAAAGAAGGATTTTGATTTAGTGGTTTTACCGGGAGAAAACCATACTTCAGGAGGTGAATTTGGGGAACGTAAACGAAGAGATTTTTTTGTAAAACATTTGTTGGACGTTGATCCACCTTCCTGGGATCAGGTTTACAACTAGTTACGTAATCATAGAAATACGCTTAATTTTTTATACCGAAAGATTTATAATATGAAATTGTACAAAATTATCACCTGTTTTATTTGTGTTATGATTGTAGGACTAGTGCAAGTCCGCGCTCAGGGCGATCAGATTCTTGACGGAATTGGAGAGACAGGATTAATTGCGCGCTATGTTTTTGATAAAGATGCCAAAGACTGGTCACGTAATAACCTGCATGCAGAAATTAAAGGTGATGCCAAATTTGTAAAAGACGCGCTATTTAAAAATGTACTTGCGCTTTCGGGACAAGCTTATATCATTTTGCCTTCTTCAGCACTTAACAATGTAGAATCCATTAGTATGGCAGGCTGGATAAAGTTAAATGTTCCAACTTCAGATCAATTTTTTTTTGACTTCGGAAAAAATCAAAATGCGCATGCTTATGTAGCTCCTTTCGGAACAGGAAAAAATGAAAATTTCACAACTGCAGTTTCTGAAAACAGAAATAAAGATTACAAGTTATCATCTTCAAAAGTAGCACTGGCAAAAGATCGTTGGTCACATTTGGTATTGGTGATCGATGTGCCTTCAAAAACTATAAAAGCATTTGTGAACGGCGTTCAGGTTAGTCAGGAAGGAGAAATTGAACTTGAATTATCCGATATTTTTAATGTCGAATCTGGAGAAGAGAATCAGTTATATATTGGTAAGGCTATATCACAAAATAAGGCTTCTTTAGATGCCAGCATCCACGATTTCAGGATCTATAGAATTGGATTGACCAATAATCAGGTAAAAGGAATTTTTGAAAATGCCTTAAAAAAACGCGATGGTGTGGTAAATGAGCGTAAAGAACCTCAGGATAACCTGCCTGAATTCTCAAGGACAAGTCCGCAACTTTACAATGAATTTTTAGTTTCCGTAGATGATATCGAAGTGGAAACTCAGGTAGGCGTTTTACCACGATTGCCAAGAACGCTTAAAGCTACCTATAAAAATGGGCTAAAAGGCCCACAAGTAAAAGTAACCTGGCCGTCTCCCGATGATAACAGCGAAGTTTTAAAAACTGGAACCTATATCATAAACGGAAGTGTGGCCGGAACAGATTTGAAACCCAAAGCGACGGTGAATGTTGTAGAGAGTACAATCGCTGAAAAGCCGGCTAGAGCATTAGAAGCTTTTGATTTAGATCAGGTAAGTTTAGAGTCAAATGCAAACGGACAAAACACGAAATTCATTGAAAATCGTGATAAATTTATAAATACGCTGGCACAAACCAATCCAGATTCGTTTTTGTATATGTTTAGAAATGCATTTGGACAGGAGCAACCAGCGGGAGCAAAACCTCTTGGCGTTTGGGATACTCAGGAAACGAAACTACGTGGGCATGCGACCGGTCATTATTTAACAGCGATTGCTCAGGCATACGCCAGTACAGGTTATGATAAAGCTTTACAGCAAAATTTTGCAGATAAAATGGAGTATATGGTAAATACCTTATACCAATTATCCCAAATGTCTGGAAAACCAGCTGAAGAAGGAGGTGATTTTAATGCCAATCCAACAGCAGTTCCTATGGGGCCTGGAAAAGAAATTTACAGCTCTGATCTTAGTGAAGAAGGTATTCGTACCGATTATTGGAACTGGGGAGAAGGTTTTATAAGTGCTTATCCTCCAGATCAATTTATTATGCTTGAAAATGGAGCGGTGTATGGTACTGAAGAAACAAAAATTTGGGCACCCTATTATACACTACATAAGATCCTTGCCGGATTAATGGATATCTATGAAGTAAGTGGAAATGAAAAAGCCTTAGCTGTGGCTGAAGGCATGGGAGATTGGGTTTACGCGCGCCTAAGTGAATTACCAACCGATACGCTTATAAGTATGTGGAATCGCTATATCGCGGGTGAATTTGGCGGGATGAATGAAGCAATGGCTCGTTTATATCGTATTACCGGAAAAGATACTTATTTAGAAACCGCCCGACTTTTTGATAATATCAAAGTGTTTTTTGGTGATGCTAATCATTCGCATGGCTTAGCCAAAAATGTAGATACGTTTAGAGGTTTACATGCCAATCAGCATATTCCCCAGATTGTGGGGGCTCTAGAAATGTATCGGGATTCTGATAAACCGGAATATTTTAATGTAGCCGATAACTTTTGGGTAAAGGCAACCAACGATTATATGTACAGTATCGGCGGAGTTGCAGGAGCCAGAAATCCTGCAAATGCCGAATGTTTTATTGCACAGCCAGGCACCTTATACGAAAATGGCTTATCTGCCGGTGGCCAAAATGAAACCTGTGCGACCTATAATATGCTAAAACTTACCCGTAATTTATTTCTTTACGAGCAGCGTCCGGAACTTATGGACTATTACGAGCGTGGCTTGTATAATCATATTTTAGCCTCGGTAGCAGAAGATTCCCCGGCAAACACCTATCATGTTCCGTTGCGCCCGGGTTCCAAAAAAAGTTTTGGAAACCCTAATATGACCGGTTTTACCTGTTGTAATGGAACAGCTCTGGAAAGTAGTACAAAACTGCAGAATTCGATTTACTTCAAAGGAGCTGATAATAAAGCACTATATGTGAATCTTTATGTGCCGTCTACTTTGCATTGGCATGAAAACAATATAGAACTTACTCAGGAAACTAATTTTCCAAAAGAAGATCACACCAAACTCACGATTAATGGTAAAGGTAAATTCGACCTTAAACTACGTGTGCCGGGTTGGGCTACAAATGGATTTACCGTAAAGATCAATGGGAAGGATCAAAAAGTGAAAGCCACTCCCGGAACCTATTTAAGCCTTAGTAGAAAATGGAAAGATGGTGACACGGTAGAATTACAAATGCCGTTCGGTTTTTATTTAGATCCCATCATGGATCAGCAGAATATCGCAAGTTTATTTTATGGTCCTGTTTTATTAGCGGCTCAGGAAGATGAGCCAAGAACAGATTGGCGTAAAGTAAATTTTGATGCTGAAAATATTGGAGCTTCCATAAAAGGGAATCCGGAAGAACTGACTTTTGAAATTGACGGCGTGATGTACAAACCATTTTATGATACCTACGGAAGACATTCAGTTTATCTTGATGTCGATTTAGACTAGACATCTAAATATTTAAAAAAAACTTTTTAAATCATATAACCTAAATCATCGCATGAATAAATTATTAAGTTGCCTTTTCGTATTTGTAAGTCTTTCCGCCAGCATGTATGCTAATGAAATGATTGATGTGATTAACACATTTAGAGCCGATAAATTTGCGTTAAGGCGTACTTATACTATGCGCGAATCCAAAGAATATTACGAACGTTACAACCGGTTCTATGAAAATTGGGAGACCAAATTAAACAATATAGATTTTAATGAACTGTCAAAAGATGGAAAAGCCGATTATATACTTTTAAAAAATCTTATTGGAAAAGAGGAGTATCTCTTAAATCAGGATTACGATGCTTTTAAGGAAGTAGCTTCCGTTGTTGATTTTGCAGATGATCTATATGCTTTTATTCAGCAGCGAAGAAGAGGAACGCAACCCGATGCAAAAACATTGGCAATGGCTTTTAATGATGCTGAAAAAAGTATCTCAGAAAAAATAAAAGCGCTTAAAAGTAATCAATTTGAGGATTGGCTTAAAGCTGAAAAGGCTGCAGCTATAATCTCTTCATTACAAAGAGGTTTAAACGAAGCTTATAGTTTTTATTATGATTATGATCCAGATTTTACCTGGTGGATAAAAACTCCGCATGCCTCTT
Organism: Zunongwangia sp. L-65; assembly: GCF_056859415.1. NCBI lineage: Bacteria > Pseudomonadati > Bacteroidota > Flavobacteriia > Flavobacteriales > Flavobacteriaceae > Zunongwangia > Zunongwangia sp. L-65. The sequence goes on along the minus strand of NZ_JBSXOK010000047.1, from coordinate 97,137 downwards.
TGGATCAAAAATTAAAGGAATATACTGAATTTCTTAGGGAAAACTATTCAGAAGCAAGTCAAAAGGACGATGGTAGTGGAATTATAGGTCAACCGGTAGGGAGAAAAACCCTGATTAAAAATCTGGAATATGAGTTTATTCCTTATACGCCGGAAGAACTGATAGAAACGGCTGAAAAGCAATTTGACTGGTGTAAAGCTGAAATGATTAAAGCTGCCAACGAAATGGGCTATGGGAACGATTGGAAAGCGGCTTTAGAGCATGTAAAGAATACTTATGTGGCTCCTGGTAAACAACCAGAAGCGATCAATAATTTATATGATCATTCGGTAGATTTTATCGAAGAACGTGATCTTATCACTATTCCGGAACTAGCCAAAGAGACCTGGGGAATGATCATGATGACTCCGGAACGCCAAAAAGTGAATCCCTTTTTTACCGGAGGTTGGGAGATTAGTATTTCGTATCCCACTGAAGGCATGGAGCATGAGGATAAATTAATGAGTATGCGTGGTAATAATCCGAATTTCTCCTTTCCTACGGTGCAACACGAATTACATCCGGGGCATAATCTTCAGTTTTATATGAATCAACGTAACAAAGCCTATCGTAGTTCGTTTGATACCCCTTTTTGGATGGAAGGTTGGGCATTGTACTGGGAAATAAATTTATGGAACAAAGATTTTCCCAGAACACCTGAAGAAAAAATGGGAATGCTTTTTTGGAGAATTCACCGTTGCGCGCGAATCATTTTCTCATTAAAATATCAGTTGGGAGAATGGACGCCACAACAATGTATCAATATGTTAGTAGACGAAGTAGGGCATGAGTATGCCAATGCCGAAGCTGAAGTTCGCCGATCTTTTGCAACATCGTACACCCCGCCATTATATCAATTAGCGTATATGATAGGTGGACTTCAGTTTTATGCCCTTAGAAATGAACTTTTAGAACAAGGATGGACAGAAAAGCAATTTCATGATCGTGTCATGAAAGAAAACATAATGCCGGTAGCCGTACTTCGATTATTGTTGGAAGATAAAGACATTCCAAAAAATTATAAAGCGAACTGGAAGTTCTCAACCGATTTTAAATAATTCCCCTCAAAATTAAAAAATGAGAATATTAAACGTATTACGCTTTTTGCTCCTTACCGGTATAATTTGGTCGTGCGGCAAAGAAGATAATAAAGTCTTATTATCTCCGGAAAAGGAAACAGCTATAAAAGAAAGCCATTGGCAATACGAGCCATGGAGTGCCCCGGTACATTATACTGATGCACTTTCAGAGCAATTCAACTCTCAAGTACTTATGCTTTCTTCAGATACCTTGACTGCGGAACGCTGGTTTAAAAAGATAAATGTAAAACCTTTTGCAACTTATAAAGTAACCGGTTATATAAAAACCGAAGGGGTAGTAGGTGGCAGCGAGCAAAGTGGCGCTGGATTAGGTTTAGGGAAATTCGAATTTACCGGAGATACCATTTTTAAGGGGGATACCGATTGGACAAAGGTTGAAATGCAATTCTCTACAGCTATGGACGATAGTTTTATGCTGGAGCTTTTACTGGGAAAGAGAGGACAGGCAAAAGGAAAAGTTTATTTTGATCATTTTCAGTTAGAAGAAATCTCGGTTAAAGAGTTAAAACCTGAAATTACGGTAAATCTCGACAAAAAATTAGAACCCATATCGCCTTATATCTATGGTCAGTTTATCGAACACATGGGAAAATCTATTTATGGTGGAATGTGGGCAGAGATGCTGGACGATCGTAAATTTTATTATGTTCCCGGTACGGCGAAATCACCATGGGAAACGGCTGTTGATACCAACTTGGTTAAAATTGATAGTTCCTATTCTTATGCTCAGGGAAAATTACCGGTGTATCAGGTAAAAAATAGTTTAAACTTAAGACAACAAAAATTAGCCATTGTTTCTGGTAAAACCTATCAAGGCCGATTGGTTTTTAAAGGAAGTGATATTAAAGAAGTTTCTATTTCTTTAAACGGAAAAGAAGAGCATCTTGAGGTTTCAGACCATAATTTTCAGCAGCTACCATTTGAGATTTCTTCGGAAGAAACTAGCGATAATGCCGTTTTAGAAATTACTTTTAAAGGGAAAGGAAGGCTAACATTAGCAGCGGTTTCTTTAATGCCCTCAGATAATATTAAAGGCTTTCGCCCTGAAGTGATCGAATTAATGAAGCAATTAGACGCGCCAATTTACAGATGGCCAGGTGGAAATTTTGTTTCGGGTTACGACTGGAAAGATGGGATTGGCGATCCTGATAAACGCCCAACCAAATTTGAAAGAGCCTGGAATGGTTTAGAATACAATGATGTTGGGGTACACGAATTTATGGCGCTTTGTGAGATTTTAGACACCAAAGCCAATATTGCGGTTAACACCGGTCTTGGTACTGCTGAACTTGCTGCGAATGAGGTTGAATATTTTAACGGAGCTGTTTCTACAAAAATGGGCCAATGGAGAGCTAAGAATGGCCATCCAGAACCTTACCATGTAAAACTTTGGGCAGTAGGAAATGAGATGTTTGGCGATTGGCAATTAGGGCACATGCCTATCGAAGATTACGTAAAAAAGCATAATAAAGTGGCTAAAGCCATGTGGCAAGTAGATCCCGATATCGATCTGATCGCCGTGGGTTATCCCGGGAAATGGAATGATATGATGTATGAGAACAGTGGAGCGTATATGACTTATATAAGTGAGCATTTTTATAAGCAAAACTGGCATGCCGGTGGTTTACTAACCCACGTAAACCAGATGCCAGAAGTGATCTCGGCTGTGGCTGAAGAGCATCGCAGAGCACGCAAGGAAATTCCCGGGATAGCAGATAAGAATATAAAAATCGCTATGGATGAGTGGAATTACTGGTACGGACCACATGTGTATGGTTTATTAGGTACTCGTTATTTTTTAAGAGATGCATTGGGTATCGCTGCCGGATTGAATGAATTCTCTCGTCAGTCGGATATTTATTATATGGCCAATTATGCACAAACCGTTAATGTAATCGGAGCGATAAAAACGACTAAAACCGATGCATGGTTAGAGGGAACAGGACTAGTTTTAAAATTATACCGTAAAGAGTTTGGTACGCAGCCGGTTGAATTTAACGGATCGCCACAACCATTAGATGTTTCGGTTACTTTAACTGAAGATGGTGAATATCTGACGATTTCAGTAGTCAATGCGACGCATGAACAACAGGTTTTAAAATTAGATGGTCTTTCAGGAAGTATAGCAACTTCTGGAAAAGCATTTATCATTTCAGGGGAACATGATATGGTTTTTAATGATGAAGACAATAAGGAGCGCATCAGCATTACTGAAGCGGGCATAGAAATTTCAGAAAATAGTATTGCCGTTCCTAAGGAAAGTGCCGGGATCTATAAGTTTAAAATACATCAATAATTCGGCAATTTAAATAAGCATAAACAACTATAGTTTGGGATTGGACATTTTCGTCGCAATTCCTGATAATTGAGCAAACAATGAACATGAGAACGAAATTACAAACATTCCTACTATTGTTTTTAATAACGGTAAGGGTGAATGCGCAAGAGAAATCAACGTATTGGGATAACCTTAAAGATCGGGAATCTACTCTGGGGATAGAGGGTGGTTTTACTGAAGTAAAAACCGATGAGTTTACTTTAAAACTGGTAAATGCTTCACAAACCGTAGCCGGATTATATCCAAATTCAGATCCTGATTTTGATTTTACTACGGGTGAACGTATCGAAATTCGTGATAAAGATGGCATTTATTACATAGGTGATTTGAATTTCAGAATAAAAGGAGACAATGGCCAATGGGAATCATTTTCAACAGCTAAAAACCGAAAAAAGGTAGAAGCCTTAACGGTTTCTGGCGATGTCTTAGCTGCAGCAGATTTGAGTAATACTTTAGGTAACAACAATCCGCTTAGCATTAAAAGATATTATGAGAAAAAAGACGGGGCTTTAGTGTTGAGATTTGAAATTACAAATCCTACAAACAAATCTGTAGAGATTGGAGCCTTAGGAACACCAATGGCTTTCAATAATATTTTAGAAGGAAAACATCTTGATGAAACTCATGCTGACAATGTATTTTTTGATCCTTACATTGGTAAAGATGCCGGTTATGTAGAAGTAAAGCACCTTACCGGAGAAGGACAGGTTTTATTGGTGTTACCAGAGCAAAATATGCCTTTCGAGGCTTACCGTCCCTTAAATGATGATCCTACGACAAGAAGCATTGTTTTTGAAGGAGTACATGAATGGATGGCTTTAAGTAAAGCATATGCTGAAAAGGAGTGGAAAGGTAAAGAACAGTGGAACAAACCCACATCTTTGATTCTTAGAGGTGGGGAAACCAAAAATTTCGCATTGAAATTTGTCCTGGCACCTGGTATTAAAGAAATTCAGGATAAATTAATCGAAGAAAAACGACCAGTGGCAGTTGGCGTACCGGGTTATGTATTGCCAATGGACGTAAACGGAAAATTATTCCTGAATTATCCAGAAGACGTTGACAATATTTTAGTAGAACCCCAAGGTGCTCTTAAAATTACTGAAATCGATAAAAAAGGTGCCGGTTTTACCGAATATCAGGTAGAAGGGAAAATTTGGGGCAGAAGCCGTGTAACTGTGACTTATAAAGATGGTATAGAACAAACTATTAATTATAAGGTGATTAAGCCTGAAACCGAAGTTGTAGATGATTTTGGACATTTTTTAATGACGGAACAGTGGTTTGATCAACCCGATGAATTCTTTGGAAGAACAAATTCAGTGATCTCTTATGATTATGAAGACAAAAAGCAGATCACACAGGACAGTCGCGCCTGGGTAGCTGGATTAAGTGATGAAGGCGGTGCAGGAAGCTGGTTAGGAGCAATGATGAAACAGCTTATTCAGCCAGAAAAGGAAGAGATTGAAAAACTTCAGTTATTTATCGATGAAACACTTTGGGGTGGGATTCAGTATGATGAAGGAGATCGAAAATACGGTGTTAAAAAAAGTGTTTTCTTTTATGAACCTGATTCTTTACCAAAAGGCACCTATAGCGACTCGATAAACTATAATACCTGGGCTGCGTGGAATAAAAAAGGAGCAGACGATCCTGGAAGATCGTATAATTATCCTCATGTTGCAGCGGCCTACTGGGTAATGTATCGTTTAGCCAGATATCACGAAGGTTTAGTTGATAATCACGACTGGAAATGGTATTTGGGGCAAGCTTATCACACTTCTATTGCCATGTCTGAGTTAGCACCCTGGTATGCTGAATTTGGACAAATGGAAGGAACTGTTTTCTTAAACATTTTAAAAGACCTTAAATCTGAAGGTTTAACCGACATGGCGACTAAACTAGAAGCTTCGATGAAGAAAAGAGCCGATCACTGGAAATCTTTAAACTATCCCTTTGGTAGTGAAATGCCGTGGGATTCTACCGGGCAGGAAGAAGTTTTTATGTGGAGTGATTATTTTGGATATCAGCAAAAAGCCAATGTTACTTTAAATGCTATCCTGGCGTATATGCCCGTCATGCCACACTGGGCGTATAATGGAAATGCACGTAGATACTGGGATTTTCTTTATGGAGGAAAATTATCCAGGGTAGAGCGCCAAATTCATCATTATGGATCGGGTTTAAATGCGATTCCTGTTTTAAAAGCGTATCGCGATCATCCAGATTTTTATTTATTGAAAGTTGGTTATGGCGGAACTTTAGGAGCGATTTCGAATATCACTCAGGATGGTTTTGGATCTGCAGCTTTCCATTCCTATCCTTCGACCATGAGAATAGATTATTTATCGGGGGATTATGGTTCTAATTTCTTTGGCTATGCCCTTAATACCGCCACATATATCACAAAGAATAAAGATCTTGGATGGCTTTCTTTTGGCGGAAATATCGAGGAAAACGATGATGAAATAAAAGTGACACTAACAACGGCGGCTAAAAGCAAGATTTATTTTGAACCAAAAAAATTATGGTTAACACTGGACGCGGGTACTTTTAAAGAATTGATTTACGATAAATCTTCCGAAGAAATTGAACTGGTTTTAAATAAAAAAACCAGCGATAGCCCACAAGCTTATTTAAGAGTAAATAAAGAAATGAATTTAAAATATGATAACATGAACGGTGCCTATATAATTCCGTTATCTAAGAAGCCAAAAACTATCCTTTTACAGTAGTTCTATAGTTATATAGTAATAGTTTTTGAGTGTTAATTTTAATTAAGGAGAGGCCGAAAAGGCCTCTCTTTTTTTGCATAAGAATTGTTCCTTACTCATCCTTATTTTTCTTTAAATTATCCAGATCTGGAGAGGAGAAAGGATAACTTAAAATCTTTAAAAGACCTTTTTTTCTTATCAATTTAAATATTCCATAAGCCATCCATAAACTTAGTACTGAAATGATTCCTAAAGCCAGAATACCATAAATATTCGGAAAAGCATCATATAAAGAAAGACCTAAAAAAATAAAGGGTAAAATTGCTAATAAAGCGAGTACAAATCCGATAAGAGATCTCAAAAATAATTTCATTATACCTACAAATATTTCTATGAGGAAGTTAACTTAATTTTTTACCCTGTAAATTTTAAAAATTAAACCCATCAATTTAATTCATCTATAATCTCTTTCACTCTTTTTTCCAATTGTCTGGAATTGTTAGATACATTGATAACTTTTTTATTGGGATCGATAATGAGATAAGTAGGGAACAGGCGAATACTTAAACTGTCTAAAACATACTTTTTGTTCATTGGTAAGGTTTCAACCTGATAATTTTTGCCGTCTAAATAGTTGTTTAATGTATGTACTTCGTTTAGGGATATATTTAGAAAAGCGATATCGCGGTATTTATATTTTTGAGCGAGGGCTTCAATATCTGGAAGTTCTTTTTTACATTTTCCACAGGTGGTATACCAAAAATTAAGCACCAGATATTGATCTTTAAACTGACTTAATTGATAAGAATTTCCTTTTAAACTTTTAAGATTAAAATCTGGAAAAGGTTTATTTAATAATTTAAGATTGCGTAATTCACGGTCGGCTTTCTTAGCAAGTTGGTTACCAATCTCTTTATTACCATCTTCCGGTATTTCTATGAGTTTGTAAAAAGTAGTGTTTTCGGCAGAATTCATTCGTACCACCAAATATTTAGCCGTACTCAGTTCTTCTAAAAATTCTTCTTTACTTATTTCTTCAGAATTAGAATTTAAGGCATGGTAATCTTTACTGAGGTCGATATAAATCTTATCATATCTGTACCAGTTTAAAAACTGACTTTGAATGGTTGCAATATCCACATTTGGTGTCCCATATGATTGTGGTTTTTGATTACAACTGCTTACAAATAATACTATTGAAAATAGAAGAAATGCTGGTAATTTAATTTTTTTGATGATAAACATGATGATGATTTATGGTTGTGCCTTAATATAAGCCTTATTTTATAAATTTATGGTTTGATCTTTTCAGGATGTGCAAAATAAAAATACCTCATTAAAATGTACAATCTGTGTTGATCACCGTATGCTCATTTATGATTTCCGAAATTTGCTCCAGCTCTTCAGGGAGGTCATCGATACAAACTTCCTTGACAAAGGGATAGTTAGACATTCCGGAATTCCCAATATCATAAGCCGAAAATGTATTTAACACGGAACGGTTTTTCAGAATTAATTTTGTGATTCTATTTTCTGAAATATCAAGTTCTTCTAGTTCTTCAAGACAATGAAAATCGAATACATCCGGTTCCCCGCCTTCCAGGTAGCGCATATTTAATTTTTTGATTGAAGGTGCCTCGCAAAAATCAACTATAAGAAAACTATTTTCCATATTTATTTCTGCTAAATTTATACAGCCATTCATGTGAATTTTTATAAAATGAGTTGGATATTCCCAGTCCGCTGGTTCCGTTAAATAGCTTGGTCTATTATTGATGAGTTCCAGTTTGGTTAAGTTTTCCAGATTAGATAGATCCAGATCACTATAAAAATCAGATCCTAGATAATTCAATTTCAATGTTTTTAAATTGTGAAGAGCGGTAAAATTAGAAGTCATTTTGGTTGTACCAGTATTTTCGATATAACCGTTATCATCATTACGCGTAATATCCAGATATTTTAAATTGGAAAAATATTTAATTTCTTCCAGATTTACAGGACCTAAGATGATTTCATGATTAAAAGCAAGAATTAGGCTTTCCACTGCTTCGATTTCTTCAAGATCGATATTGCCATCCTTATTGAAATCGATGTTCTTATCTCCTACCTTATCGTTATTGGTATCTACGCAATTAGTTTGGAGTAGAGCATATCTAAAATTAGGATCCATAATCTCTATAATTTCTTCTAATTTTTCTGATGGAGACGGTTCGCAAGAATTCGTAAGGATAATAAGGACTAGAATTATAAAAGTAAGTAACGGTAAAGATCTCATAGATAATTAGGTTATGATAATGAAATAACGGTTTTGTCTAATGTAAACATACCTAAATTTCATTCAAATTGGATGATCTGAATACAATCAATTGAAATTTGTTAATTATTAATTACTAATAGAATTTCATTCTCAATCAACTCTTTCTCCTAATAGTAAAAAAATAAAAAAGAAGCTCTATTTAAAAAGGTGTCTAATAAGAGTAAAAATCATAAATATAACTGACTTTTATCATCTTTTTAAGGTGGCTTTCGAAATATTTTTGAGGTATTAATAAAATTTTAAAATTATGAGAAGATTTGTATTTACAACACTTGCTGCATTATTGCTTAGTTTTTCGTTTCAGGCTCAAGAAATAGACAAAACTCAGGATAATCCATGGCAGTTTAGGTTAAGAGGAGTAGTGGTTTCACCAGACGAAAAAGCTTCAATAGAAGCGATAGGTGGTGATGCAGATATTTCTACTACAGTTATACCTGAATTTGATATTACTTATTATTTTACTAAAAACTGGTCATTAGAACTTATACTTGGAACAACAAAACACGATGTAGAAGCTATAAATACTGCTGCAGGAAATATTGATCTGGGAAGTGTTTGGCTTTTACCTCCAACACTGACTTGTCAATATCATGTAACTTCATTGGGTAATTTTAAGCCTTATATTGGAGCAGGTTTAAACTATACTATTTTTTATAGTGTAGATGAAGGTCCGGTGGCAGATGATTTAGATTATGATAACAGTTTAGGCTTTGCCGGACAATTAGGTGTAGATTATATGATTAGTGATAAATGGTTTATTAACCTGGATGTTAAAAAATTGTTTTTGCAAACCGATGTTACCGTAAATGCCACTACTGCTTTAGATGCTACCGTTGGAGCCGACGTAGATATCAATCCATGGCTTTTTGGATTAGGTATTGGGGTTAAGCTGTAATTCCCTTGCCCGGTTACAAATTAAAAGCCGCCCTAATGATAAAAATGTTAAAATGATCAAAAATCCTGATCTATTTGACTTTTATCTTTTATGGCGGCTTTTTACAACAATTGTTTACATTTTTTAGGTGATAATCCCAGATTGGATGAAATAACTTACTGATTTTTTAATAAATCTACAGCTCTTTTTTGGCCTCTTTCTTTTGCTAAATCTAAGGCTGTTTTACCCGATGCATTTTTTAAAGATAAGTCAGCTTTATTTCTAATCAGTAATTCCATAATTTCTGTATAGCCATACTTAGCAGCTTCTCCAAGCGGAAAGTCACCTTCTTTATCTACAGTATTTACATTCGCTCCTTTATCAATTAAAAAGTGCACTACGTCATAATGGCCTTTAGAAGCCGCATGTTCTAATGGTGTAGCTCCATCCTCAGCTTTTACATCAATTTTAGCCCCATGTTCAGCTAAATACTTTATAATATTTAAATGACCATTTCTAGCCGCAATCCGAATAGGTGTAAAGCCTTTAAACGCATTATAGTTAACATCAGCACCATGATCAACCAAAAGTTTTACAATTTCAAAATATCCTTCCTGTGAAGGATAAATTAATGAGGTCAAACTCCCGGAGGATGTTTTGTTTTCTAAATCAACCGTTGCACCATTTTCCAATAAAAGTTTGGTTATTTCCTGGTTATTATTGGCTGTAGCTCTCCATAAAGGGAATAACCCATCCTCCGTATAAACATTTGGATCAGCTCCTTTTTCTAATAGCGCTTTTACTTTTTGTGCATCTCCTTTATCTACAGCTTTAAAAAGCTTCTGAGAAGATAAATTTGAACAAACGAGAACTAGAATTAATGCTAAAAAAGATTTTTTCATGATGATTTTGGTTGTTACGATTAAAACATAAGCTAATGAACAGGTAATAAGATTTGAACGCGTATTGCTTTAAATATAATGATATTCCTCCAACTTGAAACTTCATTTATATGATATCATATATTTCTATATAATATGTACATAGAACAGATTGTCTATGCTTTTTCTTGTAAGGGGCTTACTCTTTTTCGCTCTTATCAGCTAATAAAATTTTAAAGTAGTCGGCTACCTTCGAGGCTCCTGCTTTTCCTCCATCGTCAATATTTGATAATATAACTATGGTATAATGATCGTCGAGAAAATCCATTAACTCGCAATGAATCCCATACCATCCGCCGCTATGTCCAATAATCGTTTGATTATATCTATTATCGATATCAATCCCATATCCTAAATGCGTGTTATATCCCTTTACTTTAGGTTGCAGCATTAAATTTGTGGTAGCTTTGTTTAATAATTCATAGTTTCTTAAGGCTTTAGAGAATTTAAATAAATCTTCAATTGTTGAATAATAGAATCCGGCTGGTGATGCTTTAGTAAGATAGTAGTCATTTCTTTTTAAATTTTCACTTTTGCCAAATTCTGAAGTATATCCACTAGCTTTATTCTTTATAATTGAATCTACCTGAATCGCTGATGTTTTCGTCATACCCGATGGTTCAAGTATATGCTTTTGAATATAATCGTAGTAATTTTCGCCAGACAATTGTTCAATTAAGAGTCCCAGAACCACGAATCCTGATCCGCTGTAATTGTATTTAGTCCCTGGTGGACATAAGAGACTATCGTTTGCAAATAGGGAAATAAAATCTGAAATATTCTCATAGTCCTTATTTTTGATCATAGCCAAATCATTAACATAGAAATTATTTAGCCCCGAAGTATGCGTTAAGAGTTGATGTGTGGTCACCGAGTTCCTAACGATTTGGTTTGGATAATCCGGTAGATATTCTTCTATAGGCTTATTAAGCGCTATTTTACGCTGTTCGAAAAGTTGTAATACTGCCACAGCAGTAAACATTTTAGTAATAGAGGCTATATTGAATTTCGTATCAATTTGGTTTTTTACGTCATACTCTATACTAGCAAGTCCATAGGCTCTTTGAGCTATAATCGTGTCGTTATGTGCTACTAATATGGTTCCTGAAAATTCTGAGTCCTTTAGGTTATCCAGATAATTTTCAATTTGTGATGTTGTTGATTGTGCATAGTTTTTAGTACTGGCCAGGAATAAAACTACGGGTATTAAAAGGAAGAAGGCTTTAATTTTCATGAATGCCTGATTAAAGTTAGTAAACGATGGTGTATGATATTCTGTAAGTTGTGTTACATTTTAAAGTTATTATTTTTAAAATGAATATCACTGTTTCACAGAAACTATAGCTATAAAAAAATCAAATGCTCTTTTAATTGTAAATCAGTTCCTTGATCAATTCAATAAAAATTTGTCCGTTGGTAAATCTTTATAAAATCTTTATAAGTTAATACTTAAATTTACAAACAAAAGGTGCGTTCAATTCTTCACAGAAATATAAGTTTAGGTAAGCAATATGCCATAGGGATGTCTATTATTTTGCTAGCGTCGCTTACTTCTTACTTTTTTCAGGATTTTATGGGCTATAAAGTAGTTGCTTTAATCCTGTTACTAGCGGTTTCGCTTACCGCGGTAATTTTTTCTATTTTACCCGTACTGGTTTGTGCACTGTTAAGCGCGCTTATCCTCAATTTTTTCTTTATTCCTCCTGTACTCACCTTTAAAATTAATACGGCTGAAGATTTATTGTTGTTTTTAATGTACCTGCTCATCGCTATGATCAATGCTGTGCTAACTATCAAAATAAGGCAGATGGAGGATAAAAAAAGGGATGAAGCAGAAAAAGAGAAAACCATAGCCTTATACAATACCTTACTTAATTCTTTATCACATGAACTTAGAACTCCGATAGCGACGATATTGGGGTCTGTAGATACCATCGTTGAAAACGAAAAAAAATTGTCGAAAGAAAACATACAATCCCTTTATCATGAAATTTCGACTGCCGGAAATCGATTGAACCGTCAGGTTGAAAACCTGCTAAATATGAGTCGGTTAGATGCAGGTATGCTAAAACCTAATTTCGATTGGGTAGATGTGAATGAACTGGTGTTTATGGTCATAAATGAAAATACAGAAAGACATGAACTGCAAAACATAGTATTTGAACCCAACGATAATGTGGCTTTAGTCTTACTGGACGGTGGTTTTTTAGAGATGATCCTGTACAACCTTATCCACAACGCGATGCGTCATAATCCAAAAAACACAACTATTCTTGTATTATGCGATTATCGGGATAATAAGTTGGTTATAGATATTTCAGATAACGGATCGGGTTTCCCTAAAGACCAAATAGAACTGGTTTTTAATAAGTTCTATAAAATGAAAGGTACAGCTACCGGAGGTACAGGACTTGGCCTTTCTATAGTTAAAGGCTTTACAGAAGCTTTAAACGGAAAAATCACGCTGGAAAATATAAAGACGGGAGGCGCGCATTTTCATATTGAAATCCCTGCTCAAATATCAACCTTAGACATCCAAGAAAATGAATAATCCCAAAATTCTTATTATAGATGACGAGCCCCAGATTCGTAAATTATTACAAATAAATTTAGAAAGTAATGATTATAAAGTCTTTGAGGCCGGTACTGCCAAAGAAGGTATTTTGCTTGCTGCCCGCTATACACCCGATTTGATACTGCTGGATATCGGTTTACCCGATAAAAATGGTCATCAGGTCCTTCAGGAACTAAGACAATGGTTTAATAATCCCATTTTAATTCTTTCTGTTCAGGATAATGAAGCCGATATTGTATCGGCTCTCGACAATGGGGCAACGGACTATTTAACCAAACCTTTTCGTACCGGGGAATTATTAGCTCGTATACGTTCTGCGATACGTAACAGTCAAAATACCGATAATAACGCCATACTAACTACCGGGGATATTAGTATAGATTTTGTCGCCCGGATAATAAAAGTGCGTGAACATATCATTAAACTCACTTCTACCGAATATGAATTGCTTTTCCTTCTAGCCAGGAACGAAGGAAAAGTGTTAACCCATCACTATTTACTAAGAAAAGTATGGGGGCCTAGTTTTCAGTTAGAAACTCAATACCTGCGTGTTTTTATTGGTAACTTAAGAAAGAAAATTGAAGCCAATCCAAACCATCCAAAACACATTATTACCGAAAGTGGTATTGGGTACCGTTTTCAGTAATTAGCAGCGTCACCGAATGCTACTATCTTATTACGAAATGTTTTTAGCCCTGCCAGGAATATTATCTTACGAGCTTGATGATTATCTGGTTGCTGCGAAATTATAAAATAATTCTTCGGTTTATATCTGGGGGCTACCTCGACAATCTTTATAAAATCTTTATACCTTTCATTTAAATCTTGATTTTTAGTAAAGCAATCGCTGCCGAGATTTGTAACATCAAATAGCATTGGATCCATGATGACTTCATGTATGCGATAAAATTTATGTTATGAATGCTAAGGCAACTCACTTTTTTACTACAGCCCATTCCAAAATTATTATAGAAGTCTACGCTTCAATAAAAGATTTGCAGCATCAATTAGCACTTCAGGAATTAGAAGAGCTACGGGCGACTCTTAACTGTAATTTACTTATTCTTCAAAAAGTTGACGCTCTTATCGCTGCGCAATCTGCAACCGAGTTTGAAGGTAAACTTAAAGAAGCCCAGGCCTGCCTGAAGGCATTATTACTAACTTTTGAAGACGGGGAAAAACTACTTTTTGCCAGACCATCTGCGGTTAAAACAAGACTGCGGAATATCGAAAACCTCCTTCAGAAAATAGTTATTAATCCTAATTAAACTTTATATAAATGTTTAAAACAATACTTCAACAGATTGCTATTTTGCAATTAATCCTGGGAGGCGTTATCCTCGTTCCCGGTGTCGTTGCCGTTATCTATGGAGAGTGGTATTCATTACTGGGCTTCTGTATTTCTTCACTTATGATTTCAGGCATAGCCTACGGGATCTATAAAAGCCTTAAAAACGTAGAAGATCCACAATATCAACAATCTTTAATGATCGCAGCCTTAGGTTGGTTGATGATTATCGTTATGGGCAGTATTCCCTATTATATGATTGCCCAATTTACCCCTTTAGAAGTGATGCAGTCTTTTGTGCCGTCGGGATTAGAGTATGAGTCCAGTTTACTGAATTTCCGAAATCCCTTACACTGTTTGTTTGAAAGCACAAGTGCTTTTACCACTACGGGACTCACTATGTCTTATCACGAACCTTCTATAGGAAAATCATTAATGTTTTATCGTTGTTTCTCGCAGTGGATAGGAGGGGCAGGTTTTATCGTGATGGCACTAGCCATTTTTAAACAAATCCCAGGGCAATCTGCCCTTCTTTTGTATGGTTCTGAGGCCAGTGGCACCAAATTAAAAACCAATGTGATCCAAACAGCCCGTTCTATATGGAAAATATACGTTTTCATCACGTTTTTAATGGCCGTTTACCTGTTTATTGGCACTTATTTTATTTTGCCGGATTATCCAATTGCAGAAAATATTTTTGATGCTGTAAACCATGCGATGGCCGGCCAGTCTACCGGGGGATTTAGTACACTGGACGATAGTATTGCAGGTTACCAGTCGGCAAAAATGGAAATTCTTTTTTTGTTGCCCATGCTGGTTGGCGGCTTTTCTATTCCTTTTTTGTACAGGTTCACCATCCTGCAAAATTATAAACTGCTATGGCATGATATCCAAACCCGGGCTTTTATTATAGCTTCGGTTATAGGTGGGATTTTATTATCGGTTTTACTGATGAATTCAAACGGGGTATCGGATCCGGTACGTGAAGGTATTTTTCAATTTGTAAGCGGTTTATCCACTACGGGCTGGCAAACAGCGAATATTGGAGCATGGGATGATTTACCGGTGCTTTTTATGGTTGCTGGTGCCATGATTATTGGAGGTTCCGCAGGGGGAACAGTTGGAGGAATAAAAATTATAAGAGCCCTTCTACTACAAAAAGGCTTGCGCTGGCATATTAATAAAATCTTTGCTTCAGAGCATACCATAAAAAAGGTGAAATTTAATAATCGCTATCTACTTCCTGCAGAAATGAATGAGGAATTGGCCAGGGCAGGATTATTTACGCTTATCTACTTACTATTTGTGTTTTTTTCTACCTGTTTTACCGTGTATTTTATGCAAGATGGATATACCCTCGCCGATGCGATATTCGAATCGGCTTCAGCTCAGGGTACGGTGGGACTTTCTACAGGAATTTCAGATCCCTCTATGAACCCAGTACTGGAGTTAATATATATCATACAAATGTGGGCGGGAAGAATTGAAATCATTCCGATTCTGGTATTGGTGAGGGTGCTACTTTATGGTACAAAAATCAGAAACATTTAAATTTAAAAATCATATAAATATGAATATTATAATAGTTGGTGCAGGAAAAACTGGAAAGCATGTTATTGAAGCCGCACTTAAAGATCGTCAAAATGTTTATGTTATTGAAAAAGACGAGCGTATTGCTAATCTTGCGGCTACCAATTATGATTGTGTGGTCATTAATGCCGATGCCACAAATCCAGATACGCTAAAAGAAGCAAAGGCAGAGGATGCCCATGCCATCATTGTAACTACGAATGATGATGCGGTAAACTCGCTTGTTATCTTACTGGCAAAAAAAATGGGGATTACACGATTGGTAAGTTCGGTAAATAACGATGATCTTTTACCGGTTTTTGAACAATTGGGTATTGATACGGTAGAGAGCCCTTATCGCTTAAACGGTAAATACCTATATCGTGCCATGCTTGGGCCCAATGTAAAAGAGTTTTTGGATCTTGGGGATGGTTACGAGCTGTTGGAAATGATGGTTGAAAAAAACTCAAAGATCTCCAACCAGTATATAAAATCCTTATCTAAGGATAAAATTTTGCCCTCAGATTCTTTGGTGGTGCTTATCAAAAGAAACAATCAGGTTATTATTCCTGAAGGAGATACCCGAATTTTTGTTAACGATATCCTGGTGGTTTTATCCCGAAAAAATGTAGTTGCCGAAATTTCTAAAATTTTTGGAGCTGTTTAAGTATGTAAAACCGATCTCAGAATTGAAAAAGCGACCAATTTATTGAATTATAGTGAGGAAGGTTTATAACTGAACGAATAAGTCTAATAGACCTATAATTTGAGTGTTAAGCTAGTAGGGTGGAAGTGTAGCAGAATGCTATCTATACCTTATTAATCCGTAGCTTTTGAAATATATTTTTAAAGGGGCTCAGCATCGCATTTAATTATTTGGCACGATTGGACTACAACTCCAAACGATCCAGCTACTTTCTTTAGACTAGTATACAGCAACTTTGTCTTGTATAATTAATCTAAAAAAACATTAAAAAATGGAAAATGTAAAAGGAAAAGTCGTGGCAATTACCGGAGCTAGTAGTGGTATTGGCGAAGCCATAGCCAAACATCTTGCTTCATTAGGAGCAAAAGTGGTATTAGGAGCTAGAAGAACAGCCAAATTAGAAACCATTTCTAATGTAATCAAGGCAAATGGTGGTGAGGCCGTATATACCAAATTAGATGTAACAGTACCTGAAAGCCTTCGTGCTTTTGTAGATTTTAGCTTAGAATGCTATGGAACTTTGGATGTATTTGTAAATAATGCAGGATTAATGCCACTATCCATGATCAATAATTACAAGATTAAAGAATGGCACCAAATGATCGATGTGAACATTAAAGGTGTACTACATGGGATCGCTGCTGCTTTACCGGTATTTGAAGAAAAAGATAGTGGCCAATTTGTAAATATCAGCTCTGTAGGCGACCGTTGGGTGGGACCGACTTCTACAGTGTATAGTGCGACGAAATTTGCCGTGAGGGCAATTTCAGATGGTTTAAGACAGGAAGTAAGCCGCAATATACGGGTGGCATTAATCGCTCCCGGGGCTACCGAATCAGAATTACCCAATACGATTAGCGATCCCGAGTTAAAGAAAATGGCTATTGAAACTTTTAGAAAAGAAACAATATCAGGATTGGCTATTGCCAAAGCTGTAGCTTTTGCTATTGCTCAACCTGAAGATGTTGATGTAAACGAATTAGTTGTTCGTCCCACAGCACAAAAAAACTTATAATATAACCACGCAAACACCTCTTTAATGGCGAGTAGAACAATACCAGATACCAAGGATTATACAAAGATTATATAAGCGGGGCGGTTTACTGTTGTTGAATTTAAAGAGGGATATGGTATCAAAATAACACTTTATAAAAGACAATAATTTGTAATGTACTATTTAGTAAATTAGGAGCTATGGAAAAGACGTTTCGCTTCAACTCAATTGCTGAATTTCATACGTTTTGCAATTTGCCTGCTGCCGAGCATCCTCTAATCAGTTTGATTGATTATAGTAAGGTGAGCTATCCGGTAAATGAAACCCAATGGCAATGGATTCAGGAGTTTTATTCGATAGGATTGAAGCGAAATGTCAATGCTCGATTCAATTATGGGCAACAAGCTTATGATTTTAATTCAGGAGTACTCACTTTTGTATCACCCCTACAGTTTCTTAAGATTGAAATGAATCCTGAAGTAGAAGTAGAAGCTACCGGTTGGCTTTTACTCATTCATCCTGATTTTTTATTTGGTACCGATTTAGCTAAAAAAATAAAGTCGTACGATTTCTTTCATTATGCGGTAAATGAAGCACTTTTTTTATCAGAAAAAGAAGAAGAGGTGATTGTTGATTTATTGAAAAATATTCAACGGGAATACCAGTCCAATATCGACCGATTTAGTCAAGAGCTTATTATATCACAGTTATTGCAATTACTGATCTATGCAGAGCGTTTTTATGAGCGCCAATTTTTTACCCGTAAAAAAACGAATATGGAGTTGGTGGAGCAGTTTGAACAGGTCTTATCAAACTATTTCAATAACGGAAAGGCATTGCAAAATGGGATTCCATCGGTAACCCATATAGCAGATCAGCTGCATATCTCTGCCAATTATTTGGGTAGTGTTTTGCGGATGTATACTAAGCAAAATACACAACAACATATTCAGCATAGATTAATCGAATACGCCAAAGAAAAACTATCTACAACTCATCTTTCTGTTAGTGAAATAGCTTACGAATTAGGTTTTGAGCATCCTCAATCCTTTAGTAAATTATTCAAGAATAAAACAAATCAATCTCCATTGGAATTTAGACAATCCTTCAATTAATGACGAGGTTTTATATAAGGTGATCTTTCAAACGACTATATTAAATGAAGCGACAAGACCAAAATTTCCTGAGCAATATTTAAGTTTCGTCCAAATGAATTGGAATGTATAGACTACTTAGAATCTAAAAATAATTACAAGAATATCGATTAGCGAATTAATTAATTTATCAAAGAGACAAAAAATGTCTAATTACGTATTTACGATTAAATCAGTTTAATCAACAGGCCCAAATCCTGCGATCAATTACTTTTCTTTCAAAAGACTAGCCTTATTATACTCGTAATTCATGCGCGCTATATTTAGTACTGAAATATTTTCCGGACACTCTACCTGACAGGCTTCGGTATTAGAACAATGACCAAAAAACTCTTTTTCCATTTGTTCTACCATTTTTTTTATACGCAAATGAGTTTCCTTTTGACCCTGCGGAAGCAATTCCAACTGAGTTATTTTTGCACTAGTAAATAGGGCAGCGCTGGCGTTTTTACAACTCGCTACACAAGCGCCACAACCGATACAGGCGGCAGCATCGAATGCAGCCTCTGCTTCTTCATTAGATATTGGGATACTGTTGGCTTCCGGAGCCTGCCCGGTATCCACAGAAATATAGCCCCCAGAGGCAATGATACGGTCGAAAGCTGAACGATCTATTTTAAGATCGCGTACTATCGGGAAAGATTTGGCCCTAAATGGTTCAATGTAGATCGTGTCTCCATCTTTAAAAGACCTCATATGTAGCTGGCAGGTAGTAGTATTTTTTAATGGGCCGTGGGCAATTCCATTAATCATCATCCCACACTGTCCGCAAATACCTTCACGACAATCATGATCGAACTCTACCGGATATTCTCCTTGTTTGATCAGCTTCATATTAAGTGTGTCTAACATTTCCAAAAAAGACATTTCCTGGCTAACATGATCTAAAGTATAGGTTTGAAAGCCTCCTTTACTTTGATTGTCTTTTTGTCGCCATATTTGTAGATTAATTTTCATAGCTTACTATTTATAACTTCTTAGGGTTGGTTGTACAAATTCAAAAACTAAAGCTTCTTTATGTAATTTGGGATTTGAAGGTTCCTTATTCCATTCCCAGGCAGCAACATAGCTAAAATGTTCATCGTCACGTTTCGCTTCGCCATCTTCGGTTTGATATTCTTCCCTAAAATGTGCTCCGCAAGATTCCTCGCGATGTAATGCATCAATACACATTAATTCGGCCAATTCCATATAATCTGCTACGCGACCAGCTTTTTCCAGCTCACTATTTACTTCATTGATATCACCGGGTACCAGTAGGTTGGTGTTAAATTCTTCCCGTAGTTTACGGATGTTTACAATCGCTTTTTCCAGTCCTTGTTTAGAGCGGGAGAGTCCGCATTTATCATAAAGTTCGCGCCCCAGTTCTTTATGAAATTCTTCTGCTGTTTTTGTTCCTTTAATAGTTAAAAAATCTTGTAGTTGTTTCCTGGATTTTTCTTCAGCAACTTCAAATGCCGGATCTTGGATGTCTGTTTTTGGGACGTTTATTTCCCCTGCCAAATAATTAGCCAGCGTATATGGTAAAATAAAATAACCATCTACACAGGCTTGTAATAGAGAGTTAGCCCCAAGTCTATTCGAGCCATGGTCTGAAAAATTAGCCTCTCCAATAGCAAAGAGTCCTGGGATAGATGTCATTAACTCATAATCTACCCAAAGTCCACCCATCGAAAAATGGGCGGAGGGGGATATTTTCATGGGCTCTTTATAAGCATCTATACCTGTAATTTTATGGTACATGTCAAAAAGATTTCCATAGCGCTCTTTAATGACTTCTTTTCCGTATTCTTTTAAAGCCCTGGAAAAATCAAGATACACTGCATTTTTTAGTGTGCCCACACCTTTAGAGGCATCGATCTGTTCTTTAGCAGCACGAGATGCAATATCTCTTGGAGCCAGATTTCCAAAAGAGGGATATTTTCGTTCCAAATAATAATCCCTTTCTTCTTCTGGAATCGCATTGGGATGTCGACTTTCATCTTTATCTATTGGTACCCAAATACGTCCGTCGTTTCTTAAGGATTCAGACATTAGCGTAAGCTTAGACTGATATTCACCACTTTGCGGAAGTGAAGTAGGATGGATTTGAGTCCAGCTGGGATTTGCCATTAATGCACCTTTTTTATGCGCCCTCCAAATGGCAGAAGCATTACAGCCCATAGCAAGGGTAGAGAGGTAGTAAATTTTACCAAAACCCCCGGTAGCCAGTACCACGCAGTGAGCACCATGACGTTCAATCTCTCCGGTATCTAAATTTCTTGCAATAATACCTTTTGCTTTGCCCTCAATGATGACAAGGTCCAAGAGTTCATGCCTGGCAAATAATTTTACTTTTCCTGTATGTACCTGGCGCATTAATGCCTGATAGGCGCCTAAAAGTAATTGTTGTCCTGTTTGACCACGTGCGTAGAATGTTCGGGATACCTGCACACCACCAAAAGAGCGGTTACGTAAGTATCCTCCGTACTCGCGGCCAAAAGGAACTCCCTGCGCCACGGCCTGATCGATTAGGCTGGTAGAGCATTCTGCCAATCGATAGGTATTCGCTTCACGGGAACGAAAATCTCCTCCTTTTAAGGTATCATAGAACATTCGGTAAACGCTATCGCCGTCGTTTTTATAGTTTTTAGCAGCATTAACACCGCCCTGCGCTGCTACAGAATGTGCCCTGCGTGGCGTGTCCTGGAAACAAAAGCTTTTAACATTATATCCCATTTCAGCTAAGGAAGCCGCTGCAGAAGCACCGGCCAGACCGGTACCCACGACAATAACTTCTAATTTTTTACGATTGTTGGGATTAACCAGTTTCGCATTCTTTTTATAATTCTGCCATTTTTTTTCTAAAGGGCCGTCCGGTATTTTTGTTTGAAGTGACATTTCTATAGTAATTAGGATTTACAATAAATGGTGATAGGAATGATGAGGTATCCCAGAGTAATGACGATGGCAAAAACAAGACTTAGTATTTTTATTAGCCTGCTATAAAAAGAATGATAAACCCCAAGACTGCGGTGGGCACTAAAAACGCCATGTAATAAATGGAAACCAAGAGCCAGAAAAGCCAGGCTATAAAGCAACACATACCACAGCTCACCAAAGGAAGTTACCACAAGGCTATATAGATCTTTATATCCATTTTCATCAAAAGGCAGTTGTCCTCCATATTTATAAGCATACCAAAAATCTTTAAAATGAATGACAAGAAAAAGGAATATTATAATCCCTAAAAACATCATATTTCTAGAATACCATGTACTCGCCCTGGATCGTCTATTGTATTGAAGACGGGGACCATTAGCCTTTTTCGACTTTATACGTAGATAAATAGCATCGATCGTATGGGCCAGGATGCAGCCATAGAGTACATAAGCAATAATTTCAACAAGTATATTCGTAGATAGGAAATTGCTGTACCAGTTATATTGTAACCGCGCCTGTTCTTCTGGTAACAATAGTTGCAAGTTTCCCAATAAATGTATGATCAGGAAAAAAGACAGAAAGAGACCTGTTAAGGCCATTAAATTTTTTCTTGTTAAGGTATTTTTGAAGTAAACAATCATAATTGAAATTATTTAAAAGCAATTTGATATTGAATTAAAATTTTGGAACCGTCGTATTGCCTACTGCCGGGGATATTGGTTTGATAATCACTAATAACACCTACTAAAGATAATTTAGAACTGTAATCGCCTACATAAACCAAACTCAGCATAGGAATATGTTCACGTAGAATACGTCCGCTTTTCTGAATATTTTCATCCAGATACTCTTCTCGAAAACTAAATTCCAGCGCTTGCAACCATGAGTTATTTACGCCATATTTTAAGTGAAACAAAACGTACATTCCTTGTGATCGGTAATTTTTAAGTGGCTCGTTAACCTCCTGATTTGCTTTTTCAAATTCCAGAAAATTTGTGCCATTTTTATATTCAGTATGCATATCCAACTTCCAGTTTTTGTTAAAAAAATAGCTCAATTTAGCATCAATTCCATAGGCATTGGCATGCCTATTCTCATAGTTGGCAACTGCGCCGTTGATGCCTAGTTGTAGGTACGACAAGGGAAAATATTCCAAACGAAGTGCGTAATTTTCCGTATTCGGCTTATTGTGGAAATTGTTTTTTATCCTACCGTTATAGGCGGTAAAATAATAATATACAGGTATTTTTTGCGGTAATAAATTGCCGTAAACTGCAGCTCCTATCTGGAAACTTTGCCAGGTGTTTTTACCAAATAAACTATACTGGTTAGACCATTTATAAGAATTGTTCAATTGAAAGGGATAAGAGTCTTCCAAACCAAAATAGGGCCTGAACTGTCCTAATCTTAAATTAAAAAAATCGTTACCCGCATAATTTATAAAGGCATTTTCCAAAATCCGGTTAGTGAGATTTTCATATTTAAAATCTGCCAAATTCACCAGGATAGCACCAGAAAACCTGTTATTAATTTTAAACGATGTAGACAGGCGAACATATTGCATTTCGAATGAGCGCCGTACGATTTTTTGATTTTCATCATCATTAGCAATATGGTGTAAGCCGGTATAATCCAAATTTTCTGTAAGAGATACACCATAGCGTCCTACAATCAACGATTGCAAATTAATAGCGCTATTTGCAAGACCTTGTTTTTGAATGATTTCCTGGGGGTAGCAAGCTGTTGTATATACAAGAAGTAATAGCACGAGCAAGATTGAATGAACACATAAATGGCCCAGCATAATAAGAGATTTTAGTTTTTATAATGGCTTATCAAAGTGCGAAAAACTACAATTGTGAGCATTATTTAATAAGGATAACGTTTTTGTGTAAAAAATTGTTTTTACAAAATCATAAAACAGAAATAGTTGAGGTATGTAGCTGCCTGTTACTTTCAAATATCCGTAGTCATATGTTTGAGATTACTATTTGTTTTGACCTTTTTCAGCAGTTTTCTTAATCAGAATTTCAAAACTTTATATATGGATTTTATAGGTTAAAAAGAAGACCGAGGTTAAAATGACCTCGATCTTCTCCAACAAAAAACCAATAAGAACCTTACAAATCTGATGGTATTTTATGATGCTCATCAATTAGTGGGCCTCCTTCCATAATTTCCTGACTTGCTTTTGCAGCAAATTTCTCAAAGTTTAAATGGAAGGAATGTGCTAATTGAATTGACTTTTGAATATACGTTCCTTTTTGAAGCCATGTATTGATAGGGTTCAGCATTTCAGAAGGTACCCCGGCACAGTATTTTGGCATGGATAATCCAAATATTGGGTGTGTTTCATAATCCACATCAGCTAGATGTCCATTCAATATCTCACTGATCATTCGTCTGGTGTATTTTAATTTTATTCTTGATCCAACCCCGTAAGGTCCGCCACTCCATCCGGTATTTATTAACCAAACATTTACGTTAGCTTCCCGCATTTTTTTGCTTAACATTTCAGCATAAACTGTGGGATGTAAAGGCATAAAAGGTTCTCCAAAGCATGCAGAGAAAGAGGGGACAGGTTCAGTTATTCCGGCTTCGGTACCCGCTACTTTCGCAGTATATCCTGAAATAAAATGGTAAGCTGCCTGTCCCGGGCTAAGTTTAGAAACGGGAGGAAGAACACCAAAGGCATCACAGGTTAAAAAGAATATGTTTGAAGGATTCTCGCCATAAGAATTTTCCTGAATATTTTCTATATGTTCTATAGGATAACTCACCCTGGTATTTTGAGTAATACTACTATCCAGAAAATCTACTTCCCCGTTTTCATCAAAGACAACATTTTCTAATAATGCCCCCGGTTTAATAGCTCTAAAAATGTCTGGTTCGTTTTCTTCGGTTAGGCCGATTACTTTGGCATAACAGCCTCCTTCAAAATTAAAGATTACATTGTCTGGTGTCCAGCCATGCTCATCGTCACCTATTAATTTTCGCTCGGGATCGGCAGAAAGGGTAGTCTTTCCTGTACCGGATAATCCAAAGAATATTGCGGTATCACCATCTTGCCCCACGTTAGCAGAGCAGTGCATAGGCAATACATTTTTCTCTTTAGGAAAAATTAAATTCAAGGCAGAGAAAATTCCTTTTTTCATTTCTCCGGTGTAAGCAGATCCACCAATTAAGGCTACTTTTTTAGTAAAATTAAGAATACTGAAGTTTTCTGCTCGCAGGCCATATTTTGTAGGAGATTCTTCTAAATAACCCGGCACACAAAGTACTAGCCATTCTTCTTCAAATTGTTCCAATTCTTCCTCGCTTAGTCGTAAAAACATATTTTTTACGAAAAAATTGGACCATGGATATTCAGTAATTGTCCTTACATTCATTCGGTATTCCGGAGATGCACAAACATAGCCGTCATGGATATAAATTTCTTTACCTTCCAGATAATCAGTTACACGATTATAAAGCTTATCGAAATTTTCAGGAGAGATGGGTTTATTTATTTTTCCCCACCATACATTTTTAGTGTACTCGTCCTGAACCAAAAATCGATCCTGAGGAGATCTACCAGTAAACTTACCGGTATTTACGGCTAGAGTTCCGTTTTGGGTTTGTCTTCCCATTCCTTTTTTTAAGGTTATTTCTTGTAGTTCTTCACCGCTAAGGTTCCACTGTACCTTATTGTTTTTTAATCCGTATTTTGTAAGGTCCTGTGTTTTTGGATAATCTAAAAAATTACTCATGGTTATGAAATTATATGTGAGACATGTAAAACGATCAGATAAATTATATCAATTATGAAATAAAAAGTAATATGGCATATTAATAACGCCTTAATCTAAAATCAATAAAGGCTTTTCGCTATATATGGTCAGGATGTTAGTTAATTTGCCTTGTGAGGCCTTATCTTTTGCCAAATGCGTTTTAGGCATTATGGCAAGCATATCAATATGCTGTTTTTCCAGGTATTGATTAATACCTTCTACGATATCTTCATTGGCGATAAAGGTATGATGGGAATAGAACATCTCTAAAAAGTACTCTATTGTTTTTTCATTGAATTCATCATATTCAGAATCTCCCATCATCTTTTTATCCCTGCCAATGGTTAATAAATTCACCTTTGCATTAAAACGTCTGGCGATTTCCAGCAAGGTAAAAAGTACATTTCTATCTGGAATTTTTTCTTCTCCCGTGGTTAATACGATGTTTCGCAAATTAAAACCCTGTGATTTCTCGGGGATCACCAGTACCGGCATATCTACCTCTCTAATAAATTTAGAGGTATTGGAGGTCATATCTTTTCTGAATACTTCTGTGCCTCTGGTTCCTACAATTACTAAATCAATTTGTAATTCTTGGCGCAGCGCTAAAGCCAGGGTAGTTAATCTTCCGCGTTTTACTAATGGTTCTATTTCTGGATATTCAGGTTTATCATATTCATTAATGATACTTTTTAATTTTTTATGAGCATCGTCTTCATTGGTATGCTCGTCTATCAAATGCAACAGATATATCTTTAATATTGGTTTTTCATGCATCGCAAATTCAACTGAATACTTAAGAGCGTTTTCAGAAGCTTTGGAAAAGTCGAATGGGATAAGTAAGGTTTTCATAATTAAAAGGTTTAAGATGGATTGTGTTAGCGTTACTTAGCTAATTAATTGTGATCTCTAAAATCAAACACTATAGGAAGTGAGTATGAAATTCTCACAGGTCTATTCCTTTGCATACCAGGGGTCATTTGGGGTAAACTTTTAATTACCCGTTCAGCTTCTTGTTCCAACAAAATATGCGGAGCTCTAGATTTAATTTCTGATACTTTACCAAATTCGTCTATTTTGAATAAGACAATGATTCGGTTTTTACCAGAAACACCGGCTTCGGTGCCTATTTCAGTATTAAAATTTGTCCTTACAAATTCATCTATTTTTTGGATCATACATTGTTTTCGTGCTTCATTATCCTTTAAATCTTCGCAACCCGGATAGATAGGAACTTCTTCGACAAAAACAAATGGTACCTGCTCGATTTCTTCTTCCACCTCACTTCCTGAAATATCTGAAACTTCAGCAATAACATTAATCTTGATATCCTGATTACTTTCTGTAGAGGTGATTTCATCTTCTTCAATATCTATATCATTTTCGACCAAATCTATAATTTCAGGAACCTCTGGCGCAGGGGGTGGAGGTGGGGGAGGCGGAGTATTCATTTGGGTTACTGGTATTTCTAAAATTCTTTCTTCTTCCACTTCCATAATAAAATTATCCTGGCTGGTAACATTATAGGTTCGCATCTCGATCATAAAGTAAACAGAGGATAGCACTATGATTAGCCCAATTTGAAAAAAAATCAAACTTCCTCTATTAAGGTCAGCTTTTGGATTTTTCTTGGTTTTCATGGCATTTGGCTTAAATATTAACACTCAGTGATTATTTTCTAAGGAAAAATTTCCTTTAAATAATTTCCTGCCTATCGCACCCATTTTTAAAATATTAAAAAATCAAACTTTAATATTTCGTTATTTTCCATAATAAAGGTATGAATTGTCCTGAGTGAAAAAACTGATAAATATCAGCTTATACGGTCAATTTTTTATTTTGAGCTTATTTTAGAAGCAGTTGTTTTTAAAATGTATTGCTATTGAATCCCGGGATCGATAATTACTGGGATTACCGGTTTGTTTCTAACCAAAATAGAATCATTAAAATATCAAATAGCTATCGGGATCGGGATGCCTGGAATTAGAAAAAAAATAATAAATATTTTCTGGACATTCTTTGAAGTACTTTCCTTCAAAACCTGATAATTATCAACTTAAAAGCGCAGGCGTTGTTTTAATTTTAATCTGAACTTTAATGCGTTTAAAAATGGAATTTTTAAATAATAGTTATTTGATACTCTTTTTGATTATCTGTTTAGGTTTTATGCTAGGGAATCTAAAGGTGAAAGGCATTTCATTAGATATTTCTGCGATTATTTTTGTGGCCTTAATATTTGGACATTTAGGCGCTACGCTACCCGATATTTTAGAAAAAATAGGGCTTATTTTATTTATCTATACCATTGGCCTCCAGGCAGGACCTGGTTTTTTTGAGGCATTTAAAGACCAGGGGAAAAACCTTATAGTTATAGCGGTTGTCGTTGTGCTTTCTGCAACCTTGCTTACGTATATTGCTATCCTAATATTTGATATCGATAAGCCAATTGCTATTGGCTTACTTTCCGGCGCCTTAACCAGTACCCCCGGATTAGCTGCGGGAATAGATGTTACCAAATCTAATTTGGTCTCTATAGGGTATGGAATAGCATATCCATTGGGAGTTATTCTCGTTATCATTTTTGTAAGGCTCTATCCCCAATTATTTAAACTGAATATTGATGATCTGGAAAAAGAATACAAACAAAAAATGACCGCTCATCAAAAACCTATATTTACTCGTAATTTTATTGTAGAAAATAATAGTGCCATAGGAATGAGCATAGAGCAGCTTGGTGTTAGAGAAATGACTAAAGGTATTATTTCCAGAGTTAAACATAACGACCATGTTTTTACCCCAACACCACAAACCGTATTACATAAAAACGATTTACTTAAAGCTGTGGGAACAGAAGATGCATTAAAACGAATAGGGCTTTTAATTGGTAGTACTACAGATGAAGAACTTTATTTTAACGAAGAATATGTAGTACAGTCTTTTTTAATTACCAAACCCCAGGTGGTCAATAAAAATCTTACACAGTTAAATTTAAGAGCTAAATACGATGCTACGATCACGCGATTAAGACGTAGTGGGATTGAACTTTCTGCCAGTCCCCGTACAAAATTGCAAATGGGGGACAAGATTACGCTGGTTTGTGCAAAAAATCATATCCAAAATATTTCTGAAATTTTAGGGGATGATAATACGAACTTATCAGATACCGATTTTTTTCCTATCGCTACAGGAATTGTCCTAGGAATACTAATTGGTCAAATCTCCCTAAATTTTGGGGCTTCTTTCCAGTTTAGTCTTGGGTTAACAGGAGGGATACTAATTGTAGCCATGCTATTGGGTCGACTAGGAAAAACAGGGCCGGTTTTATGGAGTATGAGTGGAACGGCGAATAATCTTTTGCGACAACTAGGACTAATGCTTTTTTTAGCTTCCGTAGGAACTAAAGCCGGTGCTACATTTGTGGAAACTTTTAATCAGTATGGAATTAACCTATTTATTGTGGGAGCAGTTGTTACGTTTTTTCCAATGCTTTTAGCCACTATAGTCGCCCGAATATTTTTAAAATTAAATATATTATCGATGTTGGGCACGCTTACAGGGGCGATGACCAGTACACCGGGACTTGCAGCCACAGACTCGCTTACAAAAAGCAATGCCCCCGCGGTGGCATATGCTACTGTTTACCCAATTGCTATGGTATTGCTTATCTTATGTATACAACTGTTAGGGCGTTTATAAAAAATCCTATGCTGAAGTGATTTTTATCTTTTAGCTGTAAGAAAGGTATTTGTAAGTGTATAATCCTGATTGTTTTTAGAAAAAAAGATATTCATTTTAGATTTGCTATTATAAACCAGTCATTTGACGCAACTAATGAAGTGAAAAAGGATCTACAATGTAAGGCCTTTAAAATGAATGCTTAGCAAGCATGATCTAATCCAGGTGAATAATGACCTTATTTTTATGTGTAATGTTAAAATATGTCCTCTTACATAAAATAAAGCTTTCCTACCCATATTTCATTTCAGTAGGTGGCAGTCAAAAAAAATTAATTTTTCAAGCTTTTATTTTGTGAATGTATCTTTCAAATTGTTTTTTAATTTAAATTTGATAAACAATCTTTTAATAAATTTTATATGTTTAAAAAATTACTAATTGTAGTCGCAATATTGACTACTATGATTTCTTTTAGCCAGGAAATTAATTTTGGTGTACAAGGAGGCTACATCAATATCGAGGGAAAATCTTCTAACTCTTTAGAGGATATTTCTACTTCAGGAAATTCCTCTGGATTTTATCTGGGTGCATTGGTTGACTTTACCTTATCAGATCATTTTCATTTACAACCTTCTGTTAATTATGCCAATGCCGATGATGTTAATTTTATAATCGTTCCGGTTCTTGCGCAGTATTACATACAAGATTCTGGCTTTTATCTTCAGGCAGGACCGCAAGGTACTTTTTTGCTAGACAACGTTTCAATAGGAGGAATCGATCTTTTAAATACTTTTGGGCTGGATTTAGCTTTTGGTGCGGGTTATAAAATTAATTCTAATTTTTTCGTAGAAGCAAAATACAGTTTTGAACTAACGAACAGGTTTTCAAAAGAGGTAAAAGATGCGGCTGATTCTGAGGGGATCGATGTTGATTCTGAATTTAATGCATTTAGTATAGGACTAGGATATAAGTTTTAAAAGATCCAGAATCATATTTAGCAAACGAGGAAGGGAATACTTCCTCGTTTGCTTTTTTTATAGGTGAAAAGCAAGTTGATTTCATTCCTATAGCTAAACTTTAAAAGACTCTCATTAAACATCTTTCTTTTTTTTAATTACAACCGGGGCAGGCAATCAGGATGGTGTTCAGAGAAATATCTGGACGTGCATTATTTGCTTTTAACAACATAAATTTGTTAATTGTTGCAATTAAGTTTGAGGCATCTGATATTCACTCATTTTTTAAATTTCTTAAATGCATAAATTATCTATTAAAACAAAAGCAACAGCACTAATTTCCTTAATATTCCTTGCAATCGGAGGCTTCCTGTTAAAAGAAGAGAATAATGCTTTTATCACAATTATGATTGTTAGTATTATTGTTGTAGCTGGATTAAGTAATCAAATCTTCAAAGAAAGAAAGTTACACGCAAAATCATCTTAGAAAAGATTCAGGAATAATTATTCGAAACCTCGAGTAAAAAACAATAAAAATCTTGTTTTTTACTGCAAAGAGTGATGAGTGCAACTTTTAAAAAGAATGTTTATCTTTGAGATTATGAGCACAGCAACAAAAACCAGTCATATCGGTAGAAAGATCAGCCGAATCAGAGAACTTCGAGGGATGAAGCAGGAAGCCCTTGCCGCAGAATTAGGGATCAGCCAACAAAGTGTATCCAGTTTAGAACAAAGCGAGCATATTGAAGATGAAAAGCTTGAAAGAGTGGCGAAAGTGTTAGGGGTGAGTAAAGAGGCTATTGAGAATTTTAGTGAAGAAAATTTGATATATAATATTCAAAATAATTATGAAGGCTCTAATAAAGGAGCTTCGTCTGTAAGTGTTTCTAATTTGAATTGTACGTTTAATCCTTTGGATAGGTTAGTTCAGGCTTATGAAGAAAAAGAAAAACTTTACGAAAGATTGTTGAAAGCTGAAAAAGAGAAAGTGGCTTATTTAGAGAAATTACTGGATAAGAAATAGTGAAAAAGAAAATATTTAAGATTTGAAAAAAGTGTCGATAGCCGGATAATATTCCGGTAAATCGGCACTTTTTTATTTACAAAACGAGTTGTATTTAATTGCTAAAAAAATTCAATCAAAATCATCTTTTAAACATCATGAAACAATTCACAAGTTTAATATTATTATTTTCCGTAATATGCTTTGCCCAAAATAAAAGCTATAGTATTAAAGGAACAATCAAAAACGCCGCATCCGATTATCTTTATATAATAGGGGAGGATTTTATTGATAGTACGAAGATTAAAGATGAAAAATTTGAGTTTAAAGGTCAATTTGATCATCCTAAAAAGATTAGTTTATCCACAAAGAATACAAGGCGTAGCGATGGAATATACTTGGAAAACTCTGATTATGAAATTGATTTGGAAGTAATTCCCGGTGATAAATCGATGTCAATTATACATCTTACTGGAAAAAGTAAAACTCAAAACCTTAAAAATGAGTTTGTATCTTTTTACGAATCAAATTATGATCAAAAGGATTTTGGACGTAAAGTGTACAATAAATTAGATACCTTAATTTCGGCATACCCTAAAAATCCATTGATAGGAGAAATGCTAGCGGCTATTGTTGAGCAAGGAGGAATTCTATCATCTTTTGAAGCTAGCGACTTATTAGACAAGCTAGACTTAAAATTCCAGAATAAATCTTCTATAAATGATATTAAAGTAAATATCAAAAAATATGAAAAATTTGAAATAGGCTCGAAACTACCTACAATTATTTTACCTAATGAGAATAATAAAATGGTAGACATTTCTAAGAGCAATGCTAAACTAACATTTATTGAATTTTGGTTTGTTGGATGCACACCATGCATGGAAGCAATACCAAAGCTAAAAGAAGTATACAAAAAATTTAATACTGAAAATGTAGAAATTATATTTATTGCTATACAAGAAAATAAAGAAAGCTGGAAAAATGCTCTAGAGAAATTCGATATGCCCTGGAAAAATCTAATTTGTGTGGATAAAACTAGTAACAAGACTATTCAATCTTTGCAAATTCAATTTTATCCATCTAGTTTTTTAGTAGATAAGAATAATCAGATTTTAGGTGTAAACTTAGAACCAATCCAACTAAAGAATAGATTAAAAGAGTTGCTTGCCGAAAAATCTTGATTTATAAATGGAATTTTTATCTATCCGCACCTAAATATAGTCGAGTGGACGGCTCCGCCAACAAATGACGGAGTGCACCTCTCATGCCAACGTACCCTTCGACTTCGCCCAGGATAAACCAAGCGGGGCTCGTATACGGGGTTCATTCATCTTTTCAATTGCTTTCACCAATGAAAATATTCCACCTTTAAACAATAGGTTAGGCTACAATACGCAAGCAGGTAGGGCCACAATCTTTACTATCTGGTTGTTTGTAAAAAGGAAATTTTTTCTTCAATATGATTTTTTTTTGGCTAAGGAATATTGATTAAAGAATTCAGAAACATCAGTTATTTTTCACTTCTCAATATTTTTTCGATATTTTCTAAGGCTATTTCACCCGCTCCCTTATATAGAATTTTTAGTTTGTCATTAAGTAAAATAAATGTAGGATAACTTTCTACTCTCAAATCAGTTATTATACTTTTCCTATTGTTTCTGTCCACGTATGCATGATTCCAATACATAGCCTCTTTCTCAGAATAATCCTTAACATCTATAGATTCATCTAATGCAATACTGATAATTGAAACGTTGTCATTTTCCTGATGGAATTTTTTAAGATTTGGTAATAATTCTAGACATGGTACACACCATGTGCCCCAGAAATCTAATAGAATAAACTTTTTCCCTTTTGAAAACTCTTTGATTGTTGTCGTATCTTTAGTCAAAGATGTAAGGTTATAATTCTTCATCTTAACACCTAGTCTTCTACCGTGATACACATCAATATTCTTAATCAAACTAAAATATAATTTTCGAAAATTATCGCTAAGAGAATCAATTTTGTAGAAATTGTCTTCTAATATTAATGTATCTCCTACTGAAAAATAAAAATTTTCATTAAATACTTTGTCTTGGTCGGATAATGATATATTTATTGGTTTGACTAAAATTAACGTTCTATTCTTCACAAATCCTTGAATAGCTACATCATAATCTAAGGTATCGATTCTTAGTTGACCTTTCATAAAATCCATAAGTTCAAAAGAAGCAGCTAAAGACTTGTTTAAAGAATCTTTCAGAAATTTAGCATAAATACTATTTGAATCTGGGAATATTCTAATATATCTTTTAGAGAAATTTGTAGATACTGAATCATTTAGATTGTATTTAAATTCGACAACTGAATCTATATTTTTTATAGATTCATCCTTATTTTTAGGAAACGAAAGGATAGAATCATCACTAAAATCTTTATTGTTATTTAAATCTGCTATTATTATTTGTTTGTTTCCCCTAAAACCTGATATAATATTTAAGTTATGGGAGTTTTTATCATAAAACATTTTTAGAGAGTCTCTATAAAAGCTTAGATCTTTATTATCATCACTATATAATGCAATCTTTCCAAAAAAGTTCCCAGATTTAAAACTCTCTGTTTGTATTAAAAATGTATCTAATTTTGGAATTCCTTTAAAGTTTTCAAGCTTTTCTAAATAATACTTTTTTGAAATTTCAGCAGTTGAAAAAACTGGATATGTAGAATATAATTTTGGGAAAGAAAATTTGTTTTGAGGCTTTTGGGAGACCAATGATAGTTCTACGACTGGGTGATCCATGGGATTATGCTTTGGAGTATTACAGTCAACATTTATAATTAATAGTAATATTGAAATGAAAAGAATTAATTTTTTCATATATTGATTATTAAAAAGATAATTAAAATAAAAAAAATCAATTTACCAAGTATTGATAACTTGATTCTCAATTCTAATTAAAAATTATACCCATACACACATTAATTGTACCTTTACCAGGACATGTCTTACTTGCATCTTGAGGCTTTCATTTATCAGCTTCGCCAGTACAATCAGCATCTGATTTACATTCATCATCGCAATCACCCTTAGATATAGTACCTGCAAAAATAGATTTTAACTGCTTTTTCTGAAGTAGATTATCTACTTCAGAAAATAAATGAAGAATTTAAACAATTATATAAAAGCTCATCCTTAAAAGTGCAAGTTAAAAATGAAGAAATTCCAACTAGTGAGATAGAATCTTCCCAAAATTTTATTAAACCTTTAAATATCATTGGAACTCCTGCAATCTATATAGATAATTATAAGCTTCCGAGCTGTTATAGCTTAAATGATATTTTAGTTATTTATGACCGAAATCTTTAGAAACGAGAATATTTTTTTTAGAAATGAAGCCTTCAAAACAGGAAAACCTTTAGCTAAGTTTTCAACCCTTCCAGGAAGAAGCCTCTCTATATCCTTTTTCGAAATTCTCATATAAAGATTTTAATGTCCTAAAATTATTCTCGTAATATGGAGTGTAATTAGCTTCAAGTTTTTCTAAATATTCTTTCAGGCTCGCTTTATCTCTCTCAAAAAATGCTAAAGTTCCTTTATAATACCACCAAAATAGTTCATCATCTTTTTCGGATAGACCATCCATTGATCGATTTAGATAAAAAATTGCTTTTTCATAATCATTTAAATATCCGTAACTCCGAGCAATATGTAGATAATCTAAGTGCTTATTTCTTGTCGAGTCTGATTGCACTTGATATAATAGATGACTAGCCACTTCTAAATACTCTCCGTCTCTATCCATTTGATACCAGGCAGGTTCAGATTTATTTTGTCCAAAGGTTAAAGCAGGAATAACAAAGTATATTATAAGTAAAATATGTTTCATTTTGTTTTTTAATGTATACGATATCCGAAGTTGTTTCTTCGCAATTTAATAAAAAAAGTCAAATCAGGGACATTCACATAGCTTTTAGAAAATATTATATTCGGGGTAGCTTAGCTGCAACATTCTGTCTTCCAATATTTTACCAGCTCCAGGATTCTGATCGAGTTGTTTTTTCAACCTGTACGCCAATTTAAAATATGAGCGTTAAAAGCCTATGCTTTTTCGTTATCTAACTTGCTTTTCAACAGGTCTTAAACCAAGGATTTTGCCCAACGGTTTGTAGTTTAGTAGACAAGGAGAGTTTCTCTCCGAGAATGCTAAAAGTGAAAAAAAAGTAAGGGCAATTTCTTCCAGACCATTCCATTGAAAAACTAGGATTGAAACTTAACCTCGGCAGGATTCAAACCCTGCAATTTATTGCAGCACTTTAGTATTGTGAAAAAATCTCTATTTTGTGTGGTATGAGTTATCAAATAAAAGGGAGCCATACTGTAAGTCATTTGACTTGTCATATTGTTTGGGTTACAAAATATCGATATAATGACTTAGAGGAGATATTC
This sequence comes from Zunongwangia sp. L-65, assembly GCF_056859415.1. Classification (NCBI taxonomy): domain Bacteria; kingdom Pseudomonadati; phylum Bacteroidota; class Flavobacteriia; order Flavobacteriales; family Flavobacteriaceae; genus Zunongwangia; species Zunongwangia sp. L-65. Next base: position 61,770 of record NZ_JBSXOK010000047.1, on the reverse strand, counting down.
AAATTCGTTGTCGTGAACTTTTGATCGAAATTTGTGAGTCTGAAGGAATAGAAATTATGAAAGGTGTTGTAAGTTCCGATCATGTTCACCTGCACATTGAATATGCATCAAAGTTGAATGTAAGTACCATATTGAAGAAGCTAAGGAAGAACATCACGAAAGCTTCAACAAGAATTTCCAAAATTGAAGGAACGCTATTGGGGACAACATTTCTGGGCAAGTGGTTATGGTGTTTGGAGTACAGGTCATATTACTGATGAAATGGTCAATGACTATTTAGAACATCATCGTCGAGATTCGAGTGATAATTCCAATTTTATATTGGAATAGTAAAAGGGGACTTTTAGTCGCCAGTATTAATAAACCTCTGTACTTGCAGTGCAGAGTTGTTTAGTTAAATGATTTTCAATACTTTATAATTTATTCGTAAAACGTTTGTTACTAAAATTTGCAGTAAAACCTCTGGGAAGCCCTATAAACAGGCACTTTTTTACAGCAAATTTTACGGAAAAATGAAAATTCAGCTATAATTTGGATAGTCCTCACCATATTTCCTTGCACTATGTTGCAGTCAAAACGGTTCGTCAAAATGATCTTAAACATAAGCCAAAAGCAAACAAAAATACAGATGGATTGAAGCGGAAAATTTGCTTTTGGCTCATGTTCGCCTCTATCCTGAAGCTTTTTTTATACAAATCCGTAGGAACAATTCTTTTACAAACATTCTTAAAAAAATAAAGCACTTAAAAAGCTGATTTTTAAACTTATGCAAGTGATTTTTTTTGACCATTGAAATCATTTTTTTGAAATTTCAATTGAATAATTATATATATTCGCTCAATTAAACAACTTCTAATGAACGTTTAACCAATTATTAGTCAATACTCTAAACTAATGATTATGAAGAAAGAAATTTTATTTATTATGACCGCGATTATAATCGGATTAAGCGGTTGTAGTCCAAAAATTTCATCAAATATTACTAATCCAAAATCAACATTATCATCCAATGAAGAAGTAGCCTTTTTAAACGTCGAAGATCCCTTGCCTGAAAACCTTGTAAAAATAGGAGAATTGAGATTCCAAGATTCAGGATTTTCCGCAGATTGTAGCTTTAATAGCCTATTAAATAAAGCACGAATAGAGGCTAGGAAAAATGGAGCAAACATCGTAAAAGTAACTAATAAGAAAAAACCAGATTTATGGAGCTCTTGTTATCGGCTTAAAATAGACCTTTATAACTATAAGGGTGATGTTTCAAACTTAGAACAATATGAATTAAAACTTGACTAATTATAACATGAGTACTTTTTTTAAAGTAGCAGCTATTTGCTTAGCATTGACATTTAACAGTTGCGCAACTATTATTTCCGGATCTAGACAGGAAGTATTAATTAATTCCAACCCTAAAAAAGCCTTGGTGTCTATTAATGAAATAGAAATGGGGCAAACACCGATTCAGAAGAAACTGAAAAGAAATCAGGAATATAATGTTATACTCAATCTTGAGGGATATAAACCTTATCGAACAACTTTAGAAAAAAAATTTAATGCTTGGTATGTAGGCAATGTCTTAATTGGAGGCATTATTGGGCTTGTTGTAGATCCTATTACCGGAGCCATGTATAAATTAAAACCTGAAGAAATTAATGGACATCCTAAAAAAGGGACTACTTATAGAACGGACAACGGTATGCTGTTTATAACTATTAGTATGGAAGTAGATCCTGATTGGGAGAAAGTAGGTCAATTAGAGCGATCTGAATAACATCTTGGTATATATCTACGGAAAGACTCAATTAAGTTGAGTCTTTTTTTATTTGCGAATATTAAAGAGTCTTTTAGGATGTTTATAACATGTTATCCAAGATAGTATGGTTGCATATAAAAATCACTAATATTATTATTAGTTCGTCGGGGTGGCAGAACGCTTTTAAAACGCTGAAAACCCCAGTATTTGTATGGTTTCACGCAGTTCTAGTTTTTTGAACTCACGATTAACTCACAATTTAAATAGAACGTATTGGTGCAGTTTGATATTCTGACCTAATCAAATATACAAATAATTAGATTATGAATCCTGTCTAATTTATTGAGGAAGTAAAAGATCCGACTCCAAAAAAATCAAAGATTTTGCATCGAATCTGGTCAATCCGGAAAGTTTAGAACAAAAACCAATTTACTTTTTTCATCTGGAGCATTTTCCTTTTGCCGGCGAAAAGAAAAAATAGTGAGATCAGGATGAAATGGTTTATTCTCAATTTTATTTACTTCTTCCAGCGCCATCGCATTACCTTTTGATGCTACTTCATTCAGTTTTAAAATTATAGAGGAGCTATAAATAGCAAAGCGGTTTATGCGCTCCGGTTAATTTTTAAGCTTGATTTTTGCATCGAAAGGTAAGGTGATGTAGGAAGGATTTTTAAATAATTCTGAAAACCTGATCGGTGAATTTTAGTTACCGCCTAGCGGACTTGAGTCAAAAAGCTTTTTCGATCGTATTCTTTTAATATTTTAAGCTTTTTGGCTCGTGTCTAAGACAAATTGTAATAAACCTCTTTTGCTGAAATGGAGCTTTTGCGAAGTGGAGGTAAAAGTGGTAAGTGGGTTTGAATTTCAGTTTTCCGTGAAATTTGTCGCAAAAAACCACCTATTTACGGGGGTTGCGAGTGCATTTGTCGCAAAATACGTGAAAAATGATAGGATTTAAATTCGTAATTTATTGAATTTCAATGTATTAATGATCTGTAACATCGCTTCGCGTGTTACCCTCTTGCTATTCCCCCTTAGTTTTACGAACACACTTATTTAGGAATTATATATATGTTAGTGAGTTTCTGTAATTGTTAACTTTCTATCGGGGAATACTTCCCCATAATAATAAACTGTGACCGAACTGATAGGAACGAATTATACGCTATTCAAAGCTTCGGGCTGATACTTATTTGATAAAAGCCCTTGTTAGTTATCTCCGGAACGGCATCAGATGGAAAATCAGGTTTTAAGACCTTTTAATTTAATAGGAGTTCAACATCCTTTTCGTTAAAGAAAATTTCAACATTTTAAAGGGTAATCGTATATAGACATATAATTATCCTTTTCTTTTAAAGATAACGAAAATTTCGCCTGGGTTACTCATAGGTCTATTTTATTCAAGGGATTATTAAAAAGCTCACATAAAGTTTTATTTCGGCAAGTTCCAGACAGGACATCCACCTCTTGGCAATGGTTAGAGGAAATTCAGAATAAATAGAAAAATTACAGTATACGAGAACCGTAGGTATTTTTACGTGGAAAGAGGTAACGGAAATTAATCCCGTGTCTCCTCTCTCATTCATTTAAAATACCTCGCTAAATTAAAAATGAATTTAATTATTCATTTTTGCTCACCACCCCGGTCTGGTTAAGAGCCGTTTTCAGACCGTGGGCGAGTTTCTCGGCTGGGCCCACACCCCAATAATGTAAAAAGAATATTCTTGGTTCTTCATACACCATGTGATTATGTACTGCCACTACTTCAATACCGTTTTCTACAAGGGCTTTTATAACAGGGGCAATTTCATCGGCAAGCATGGTGAAATCTCCTGCAACAGCAGCTTTTTCTGGAGTCCCCTGCCAGCTGGCCCAGGTATTAAATCCCATAAAAGTACTAACAGGAGCTCCGTGCTCCCTAAGATCAACATCTGGCCTCCCTATTGTAATCTTATAAACTCCATTGTTAAGATTACCTGAATGTCCTATAATATTATCTATTCTATCAGTATCCAGCGTATTCTCGACTTCACTAGGTTCGGAAGCTGCAGGATTCCCACCACGCACTTCCACAACCTTATCGAATAAAGCTTTTACTTTTTCTGCAAGTACTCCTTCTTCACCCATACCTCCAATATGCATGTACATGACATTGGGATTATTCCTCACAAAATGATTATGGATGGCGGTAATAGTCAATCCCTGTCTTATTACTTCCTGTTGTACCGGCCACAAATCATCTTCAGTCACCACTATATCGCCCATGACCATTGCTCCCTCTTTAATCGCAGAAAATGCTGCCCAGCTGCCTAGTCCCATCGGGGGGATGATTTTAAAACCATCAACCATTATCTCTAGATCATTTTGGGGAACTACTACTTTATATTCCCCATTGTTTTCCGTGCCCTTAATGCCAATAACCTCCCGGATAGCTGTAATATTCAGGGGATGCCGTTCCATATCTTCCTGTTGTTCTATCTCCTTTTGTTTTTCAGAAGATGGGCGAGAACTGTCAGCATTCTCTTTTTTACCGTCATGGCCATTGCACGAAAGCAATAAAAAAACTGTTGAAATCAATACGTATTTACTTTTCATAATATGTTTGTTTTATTATTTAAATTCTTCTAATCAATCTAATGTTTTTATACTGAAATCATCAAAGTAAGTTACAGCATCTTCTTTGGTCCATAAACCCACCTTACCAGCTTTAGTGAGGGTGGTATCTTTAACTTTAAATACTCCTTATTGTTCAAATAAATGGTAAATCATCACTTTTAATATTAATTCCAGGCTCTTCCAGTTATCACCTAGAGCGGCAACATCTAAGCCATAGGTTTTTCCTTTTCCTACAAGGGGCAAATCTCTGCGTTAGCCATCTTCTACTTTGTACACACCACGTTATCCTCGAGTGGATTTGCCCGTACTACATAATAATTGTTTTATCCATAAACCGCCGCCCTTGTCGTGATTGCCGGTTACACCTTTTAAACATACCGTAAGTGCCATATCCTTTGTTATCATGCTGTTATCGACAATAGGGTTACAGCACATAATCAACCTAATTCCTTAAATATGAAGAAATAGATGATACCTGATAAAACACTGATCAGGATAGTTTTCAACATATCCCATTTCAAAATGAAATATACAAAAGAGGCTATTAGAGCAATAATTAATGATCCAATATTAACTGTGCTCCATTCGGGAATCAACCACCTTGCTCCGTACAGATATTTTTCGTTAACCTCAGAGAAAAGGGTGTGGATTGCAAACCAGACACCCAGATTAAGTACAACCCCTACTACGGCAGCTGTAATTCCTGATAGTGCAGTGGTTAAACTTTTATTGCCCCGTAGGTATTCTATATAAGGAGCGCCTGTAAAAATGAATAGAAAGCAAGGTACAAAGGTAACCCAGGTAACCATCAGGGAAGCTAAAATTCCAGCTGTTAGAGGATCGAGAGAGCCGCTTAATCTATAGGCCCCCATGAAGCCTACGAACTGTACCACCTGTATCAGCGGACCCGGCGTAGTTTCGGCCATACCCAGTCCATCCAACATTTCACCGGATTGTAACCAGCCATAATCTTCAACCGCTTTTTGAGCGATATAGGCTAATACAGCATAAGCCCCTCCGAAAGTTAGAACGGCCGTTTTACTGAAAAATAAGCCTTCCGAGAAGAAAATGTTTTCGACCCCAATCACCAGTCCAAGGATCAATAGTGGTAAAGACCATAGCGTTAGGAAAATAAAAATAGTCTTGAATGTTTTTTTTAAAGACGGCTTTACAGGTTGTATTTTGCTGTCAATCAATGTATTTTCATTATTGTCCTTGTCTTTATGTTCTTCAGCTAATCTATGCCCTTTAATGACATGGAATTTTTCTTCCCAAAGTTTTCCGCCAATAAAACCTGTCAATCCCGCTGCTATTATTATATAAGGAAAATCTACCTCAAAGAAAAATATAGCTATAAAGGCCAAAGCCGCCAAAACAAACATGAGCTCATTTTTGATGGCCTTTTTACCTATTTTAATGACGGCTCCAACAACTATGGCTAAGACGGCAGGTTTAATACCGAAGAATATAGCTTCGACAATACCAACATCTCTGTAAGCAGCGTAAAGAATACTGAGAATTAGTATTGAAACAAATCCAGGTATTACAAATAAAATACCTGCAGTTACCCCCCCTTTCGTCCTATGCAGCAACCACCCAATATACGTGGCCAGCTGCTGGGCTTCCGGCCCAGGCAGCAGCATACAGTAATTGAGCGCATGTAAAAAGCGGTCCTCACTTATCCATTTTTTTTCTTCGACCAGAATTTTATGCATCACCGCAATCTGCCCGGCAGGTCCACCAAAGCTATAAATGGCTACTCTAATCCATACTTTTATGGCTTCTTTAAAGGGTAATTGCTCCATTAAACAATTTTTATGGCCTTATTATATCGTTCTGCTACATTATCCCAATTAATGATATTTAAAATCGTATCGACAAAATCCCCTCTTTTATTTTTGTGTTTCAAATAATATGCATGTTCCCACACATCAATAACCAATAACGGAATCACGCCCCACTGGGTCAGTTTCTGATGATTCTCACATTGCAAGATGGTTAGCGATCGGGAAAAGGGTTGATAACCCAAAATACCCCAGCCGCTTCCTTCTACGCCTTTAGATACTTTTGCTATATATACCTGGAGCTTTTCAAATGAGCCGAAATCTTTTTCTATCTGTTTCAATAGTTCTGCTTTGGGCTGTGTTTTTTTATTGGAAAGGTTTGTCCAGAAAATGGTATGTAGCACGTGGCTTGAAAAATGATACGCCAGTTTGCGTGTCCACAAATCAACCTGGTCTAAATCTCCTGATTTTAGGTGTTCTTTTATTTTAATCAAATCTTTGTTTGCACCTTTAACTGCTCCACCATGATGAAACTCATAGTGTAAGTGAAGGGTTTCTTCGTCCATATGTGGTTCCAAAAATGTTTTGTTGTAAGGAAGTGATTTCTGGATAAAGTTACCGTTTTTGTCGACCAACTTATCTATTCCATTTTCAGTCACATTCTGCGAAAATACATTGTTAGTAGGGAGTATGGTTGCTCCACCTAAAATTGCTGAGTTCCTTAAAAAATCTTTTCTGTCCATAATTTTTTCTTTTATATGATTAAAATGCTATTCCAACTTGAAAACCAAAAGTTACTGAAAAAGGTAAATCATTGCCGAATCTAAACGGAATGGGCGTAGCGAGGAAATAAGTTACTTTTTCCTTTTTAATTATAGGTCTAACCATAACGGCCGTTGGTATTGAATGCAAGCCTGGTTAAAAAATTAAAACCTCCAATGTTTCGGTAGATAACACCTGGGTGAAAAAGTAATCCGGTTACCCTACTCGCACGATCATTAAAAGAAATCATAGGTGCAAACTCGATACTGTAAGCTATTTTGTCGCTCTGAAGAAAATTTATACCAACTGGAAAGCCTACTGTATAACTGCCATCAAAATTAAAGTGATTCCCGTCTTTTGTTATAGTGGCAATAGGATGCATAATACTAAAATAGTTTTTTATCTTAGGATAATTTGTTTCTTTATTTTCTACCTGTGAAAAAACAATTTTAGGGGTTAAAAAGGATAAAAGCAAAATAAGAATGATTTGGTTCCCGGCTCTGTTCATTATAGTTTCATGATTTTATTAAATGCAAGTATATGAATGGAATCTGTAGAAATTTGGGAAGCTGATTGGTTACCCGAAATTCACTTCAAAAATGTGCAATCCTTCTTCTTTATAATAATGAAGTCCCCATCCACTCGTTTCAGCTACCTTTAGAGCAATGGCTAATCCCAACCCCCAAGTATTGGGATTCCTGGATTGTTTGTAAAAACGGTTGAACAATTTATCCTTCTCAAATACTTTTCCTATTTCTTGCTTTTGCCCGGTATTGGCAATAATGAGCTTGTTTTCCATTATTTGAACGCTTACCATTCCATTCTCAATATTATGCAGAAAGGCGTTTTTAAGTAGGTTCTGTATCAGTATCTCCGTAAGCATAATATTTCCCTGCACTTTCAAACTATCTCGTGTTTCGGCTTTCACCGATATATTCAAGGCGGCTTTATGTTCTTCATAAAATTCCATGGATCGGCATAAAATTGTTTGAATATCAACCTGTTCCGAAAGGATAAACTGCCGGTTTTCGATTTTAGATAAGAGCAACAGAGTTTTACTCAGTTTTTTTAAGCGTTGTGTTGAACCGATAATGCCTTCAATAATTTCCGCCTGCTTCTTTGAAAGTTCAGCCTGCCCAATGAGTGCTTCCAGCCTTGACTGGATAATGGACAAGGGCGTTTGCATTTCATGTGAAGCGTTTTCAATAAATTGCTTTTGGCTTTGAAAGACTTCAGTATTTTTTCGGACCAGCTCATTCACAGCTTCATTCAGCATCCGGAACTCATCAATATTTGTAGATGGTAATTCGGGCATTTTCTCTTTATCAAAGCGCAAGAGCCGGAGCCTTTCGAGCATTTCAAAAAACGATTTCCATATTTTTTTGGAGATAATACGTTGGGTTAAGTAAAAAGAAAGCGCCAAGCCCATAAATAGGCTGCCGAGTGTAATGGCAATGGTACCTATCATTTCTCCCGCTTCCAGATGTGGCTTTATAATTTCCAGCCGGTAGTTATTATTGTGTAATTTCACATAAGCTGTAAGCTTTCGGTACTCATCAAACTCATCATCAACAGGCTCATAAATAAGAGTGTCAGTGTAGCTTTCATAGCTTTCCTGAAACACCTTCTTTTCAACAGGAAAAAAGGTAAAATCGTCTAGTGGGTTATCCTCTTTAAAAGGAGCTTCAGGATTTTCTTCTAGATAAGCTAGCAAGTTGACTTTGCGGTTGTTCAACACTTCATCTACATTTTGAAGTACATTCCAGCTAAGTACCAAATAAAACAATATCGAAAAAATCCCGAACAAGACGAGGAAATACAGCATTTGAAGGCGGGATGTGTAGGTAAGCAGCTTCATAAAGCCTGAATTTGATAACCTACCCCATAGATGTTATTTATTTCTACTTGTGCCCCGGCATCTTTCAGCTTTCGTTTGAGGTTCTTAATCTGAGAAAACAAAAAATCAAAACTCTGGGCCTCATCTACATAATCACCCCATACGTACTCTGCGAGCGCCATTTTAGAAATAATACGTTTATTATTGTTAATGAGGTGGATGAGTATAGCATATTCTTTTTTAGTAAATGAGATTGGCGTAGAAAAGTTATCTATTCTCACTAGGTATTGGCCTAGATCTATTACCATATTGGCAAAGCGGATAGGCTTATTGGTTTTAAACTGTTTCCTACGAATGACGGCTTTTATCCGGGCATTAAGTTCTGAAAAATAAAATGGTTTTATCAGGTAATCATCAGCTCCTAATTCGAGGCCAGTTAACTTATCATCTAGGGAATCTCTTGCAGAAAGAATAATAACACCATCAGTCTTATCTTCTTTTTTAAGAATTTCAAGAATTTCGAACCCACTGCCATCCGGTAAATTAATGTCTAGAATTAGACAGTCATAATCGTATAAATAAACACGTTCTTGGGCTGTTTGAAAGTTGCCTGCCGAATCATATAAATAGCCTTCTTTGGCCGCGAAATCCTCAAGGCTTTTTAACAGGTACGGTTCATCTTCTACAATCAGTAATTTCATAATAAATACAAATTAAGAAATTAATTCTGTAGAAATACTGGCTGAGCAATATCTTCTTCGCTTCAGTTCGATCTCAAAATCCATTGGCAAATAAAAAAATATGATCGGCAACCAAAACAATAACAGCTGAATCAAAGCCCCCAAAGTTTCTCAGTATAACGGACAAAAGTTTTTTAAAAGATAAATTTGGATTGGTGATAAATTTATGACCAAATACTTTGCTCTCAACGGCTTCCGGTAAATAGAAGCTAAAATGGAAAAAACAAAGGATTTTAAGGATATCAAATAGGTTAATTTTTATTAATAGGTTGATCAAAATTCCTAGACCTGAAATGATCCACCCAGTTTCGAAGAAATTCTGCGACAAATAAAGATATAAGCTATTTTAGAAGTAGTTTCTACTTTCTTCAGTATTTGAAAACAAAATTTGAACAAAAAACTTGAATCCGAATTGGTGACCTTGAAACAAGACTATTACAAAGTCTCTATTAATAAAGGTTTATAAATAAAAGGTACGGTCTGTTACCATTTCTGTTTTTTCATCGTTCAACTTTTCTCTTAAATTATCAATATCATTAGAAATTTTAGAATCAATTACTCGTGCATAGATCTGTGTAGTGGATAATTTGGTATGGCCTAAAAGCTTGGAAACTGTTTCTATGGGAACGCCATTAGCTAAAGTTATCGTTGTGGCAAAAGTATGCCTGGCGGTATGAAAACTCAGTTGTTTTTTTATTTTCACCTCTTTAGCTATTTCTTTTAAATACTGGTTGGTTTTCTGGTTGGAATAAACCGGTAGCAATTTTTCCGTTCCGTCTATTTTAGGATGAGTCTTATATCTTTTTAGAATTCGTTCCGCCTCTGCGAGTAATGGAACTCTCACAGCAGTATTCGTTTTACTCCTTCGGGTATAAATCCATTTATTGCCATCCACTCCAATTTGCAAATTGTTTTTATTTAAGGCTTTGGCATCAGCATAAGCCAGCCCGGTATAACAGGCAAAAACAAAAATATCCCGGTTAATAGTTAATACCGGTTTTTCAAACTCTTCGTTTTTGATCTTTTCCAGCTCGGTCTTGTTTAAATAAACCATATCCACCTGATCAAAGCGTAGCTTGAACCTTTTGGTGGGGTTCTTTTCAATCCAATCTAAATGTTCGGCCAGGCGCATTAGTTTTTTGAACCGCTCCATATGCTTCATTACTCCATTATTTTGAAGGCCCGGCAAAACACGTAAATAACTTTCAAATCCCAGGGTAAACTGGTAATCAATTTGCTTTAGATAAACATCTGAAGTATGATGCTGGGCTTTTAAATAATCTTTTAGGTAATTTTCCGTAGTCGTATAATTTTTCATGGTACCATATTTTAACACCTTATCCATCTTTTCTTTGTGATAGTTAATCAAATAGGTAAGCGTATAATGTTGCTGGTCACTACCCAGGTATCTAGCTTTGACTGTTTGTGTGGTTACCAGCAGTCCTTCTTTTAAAAGGCTATCATAGGTTTTATATAATTGCGCTTTGGTTTCATCAATCTTTTTATTGATCTGCCGACTTTCAGAAGTGTTACCGGTAAGTTTACTGGCTGATTGGTTCCACTTGTCTACCGGAATAGTTCGTTTTAAACTTATTTCTAATGATTTACCGTTAACGGTGATTCGGGCATAGAGGAGGGCTAAGGCTGGTTGCTTTTTCTTTTTGCGAATAAAAAAAGAAATGGAAAAGGTTTGACTGGTACGCATCGTTATGTTATTTTAATGAAACAATTAATTAAGGCGAAAGTCAAACTACCAATACGCAATTATGGAGTATCGGTAAGCTAAAAATACAAAAAAATAACTCACGATAAACTCACAAATTCCCAGTGAACTCACGGTGAACTCACATAAAATTTAACACTGTTTGTTAAAATTTGAGCAAAAAAGAAAGGGCAACTATATGAAAACCATATAATTACCCTTTAATTATGTTAAAATATAACTTGTTAAAGTCGGGGTGGCAGGATTCGAACCTGCGACCTCCTGCTCCCAAAGCAGGCGCGATGACCGGGCTACGCTACACCCCGAGTTATTTATGAATCGCGACTTGGACGCGATGAAGCGGAGAGACTGGGATTCGAACCCAGGCATCCAAAAAGGATGACAGCTTAGCAGGCTGCTGCATTACCACTCTGCCACCTCTCCGTTTAGTCTTAAAAAGAACGTTTCGCAAGCATTTTTGCGGTTGCAAATGTATATCAAACTTACGAAGCCTGCAAACCTTTTGTCGCTTTTTTCTCTTTATTTTTCGGCACTTTCGTTCATTTTGGCCTTAAGATTCTTTTTATCAGTAAGTTAAAATTCAATAAAAATTTATCAATTTTCAAGTTGTATAAATTTTGCCACCGCACCGATAATGCGCTCGTGTTTTTTGACAAATGGATTGTCCGTATTCCAAACATAACCCGCTAAAACCGCACAAATTTGTCGCTTAAACTCGGGATTATGAGACTTATGAAAGAAAATATCCTGTAAATCACCATTATACCAGTCTCTTACATAACTGGAAAAAACGGCAATACCTTCCTTCATATACTCGGCATAATCAGCTTGCCAGTCTGGTTGCTGGCCATTTAGCTCTTTTAAGGCAAGTTTAGCGGCTCTAAGCCCGGATTCGGTCGCAAAACTAACGCCAGAGGAAAATACAGGATCTAAAAATTCGGCACTATTACCCGTCAAAGCAAATTTATCTCCGTAAAGACATTTAACGCTTTTAGCGATGTGTTTGATGTTCTTCGGAATAAACTCCAATGGATAATTATCAAATCTGCCTTTATAATAGTTTAATTTTGAGATCATTTGTGTAAGGCTAACTTCGGGATCTTTATCAAATTGATCAAACCATTCAGTTGGCGCCACAAAACCTAAACTTGTTTTTCCGTTAGAGAAGGGGATATACCAAAACCAAACTTGGGTCTCTAAAACCTCAAAAGTGATCAATTCACCTTCTTTCCCTTGGGGCCGATTCGTTTCTTGGATATGAGTGAACACAGACGAGTGAGATTCTAGCGTAGAAGCCTGTTCTAAATCCAATAACTTTGGCAATACGCGGCCAAAACCACTACTATCGATCACAAATTTTGCTTCGATTTCAGATTGTTTTCCGTCTTTATGCTGGATCGTGATTACGGGATTTTCGTTACTAAAATCTGCGGCAGTAACTTCGGTTTCAAAAGCTATATCCACGCCACGAAACTGTATTTCTTTTGCTAAGACATGATCAAAATCGGCTCTGGGCACCTGCCAGGTCCAATCCCAACCTTCACCGAATTTCTGACTAAAATCAAATTCTCCCACTTTATCATCTTTGATAAAACGAGCCCCAAATTTTTTCTGAAATCCATGTTTTTCGATAATTTCCAGTAAGCCGGCTTCAGCAAAATTATCCATACAACGCGGAATCAAACTTTCGCCAATGCTAAACCTTGGGAATTGTTGTTTTTCGACCACTTTGAGTTGAACATTATGTTGCTGAAGATAACCGGCAGAAACCATTCCCGATGGCCCGGCACCAATGATTAGGATATCAGTAAATTCTCTTTTCATCATTTTCGAAATAGACGGAATTTATTAGCGTTCGTAATAAACTGCTCAGCATAAATTCATGAAGCATTTATTATAAAATTGTTTTTAATTCGAGGCAAGCCGCAGCGCATTTCATCTCGATTATCGAGTAAATATAGTACATTTGCGGATTAACCAATACGGTGACATCTATTCTAAATACTATGCTTAGCATCAAAGCTCCATTAAAATTAGTTGATTTTCAAAAGGTTTTGTTTGAAAACCAAAAACTTGAAATTTCGAACGAAATTCGGCAAAAAGCGGAAAATTCATTTCATTTTCTTCAGGAATTCGCGAAAGATAAAGTGATTTACGGAGTAAATACCGGTTTTGGCCCGATGGCCCAGTATCGAATAAAAGACGAAGATCGCCTGCAATTACAGTATAATTTAATTAGAAGTCATGCTTCAGGGACCGGAAAACCTATAGCCCCATTATATGTTAAAGCCTCGATGTTGGCGCGTTTACATACGCTTTCACTAGGATATTCCGGGGTTCATACCTCGGTTTTAGAAACCATGCAGCAGCTTATCAATCAGGATATTACCCCACTTATATTCGAACATGGTGGAGTAGGGGCTTCGGGAGATTTAGTGCAACTGGCACACCTGGCCCTGGTACTTATCGGTGAAGGCGAGGTTTTTTATAAAGGTGAGCGAAAATCAACAATATCGGTTTTTGAAAAGTTACATATTAAACCTATCCAAATTAAATTACGTGAAGGCCTGGCCTTGATCAACGGCACTTCTGTAATGACGGGGATTGGAATTGTAAATATAATTCACGCCAGACGATTACTGGAATGGTCGGTTTGTTGTTCTTCAATGCTTAATGAATTAGTGGCGGCCTATTCAGATCATTTTTCGGCAGAATTAAATGCTTCGAAAGTACATGAAAGTCAGCATAGCATTGCTGAAATGATGCGGAAGCACTTAAAGGATAGTAAACGCATTAAAAATCGACAGGATCATCTCTATCGAGATTCGTCGAATACGGAAGCTATTTTTTCAGAGAAAGTTCAGGAATATTATAGTTTACGTTGTATCCCACAGATACTGGGACCGGTTTTAAACACGATTAATGCTGCGGAAAAGATTTTGATGGACGAAGTAAATTCAGCTAACGATAACCCCATTGTTTCCGTAGAAAAGCAAATGGTCTATCACGGCGGAAATTTTCACGGCGATTTTATCTCGCTGGAAATGGATAAATTAAAACTGGTCATTACACGATTATCGATGTTGGCCGAGCGGCAGTTAAATTACCTGCTAAATAGCAAACTCAACGAAATATTCCCGCCATTTGTCAATTTGGGTACCTTGGGACTTAATTTTGGTCTGCAAGGCGCACAATTTACCGCAGTCTCCACCACAGCAGAAAATCAAACGCTTTCTAATAGCATGTATGTGCATAGCATCCCGAATAATAATGACAATCAGGATATCGTAAGTATGGGCACCAATGCTGCAACGATGACTAAAACGGTGATCGATAATGCTTATCAGGTACTGGCGATAGAAATGATGGCGATTATACAGGGTATAAAATATATTGATGATTTAGAGGGCTTTAGTGAACGATCGAAGGCTGTTTTTAAGCAATTTCAGGATAAAATAGTTTTGAAAAAACAACATGATTTTCCGTTATATGCAACGATAAAGGAGGTTACAAAGTCTTTAAAAGAAAACGACGTTTATAAATGAAATACGCTTTAGTTACAGGAGGTTCCCGCGGCATAGGAAAAGCAATCGCCATAAAGCTGGCGCAGGATTTAGGCTATCATATTTTACTGAATTATCATTCCAATACCCAGGCGGCTAAAGTTACCGCTAAAATTATTGAAGAAAACCATGTAAAATGCGAACTTTTAGCTTTTGATGTTGCGGATGCCAAAGCGACTAAGAATGTCCTTGGAAACTGGCAAAAATCGAATCCTGAAGCAGTCGTTGAAGTTATTGTAAATAATGCCGGAATCACTAAAGACGGACTGTTTATGTGGATGGGAGAAGACGATTGGCATTCGGTGATCAACACCTCTTTAAACGGATTTTACAATGTTACCCAGCAGTTTGTAAAAAGTATGCTGCAAAAACGATACGGCAGGATTATCAATATCGTGTCTTTATCGGGAGTAAAAGGAAATCCGGGACAGGTAAACTATTCGGCAGCAAAAGGCGCGATAATCGCTGCAACAAAAGCTTTAGCGCAGGAAATCGGCAAACGTAAAGTTACGGTAAATGCCGTGGCACCGGGATTTATAACTTCAGATATGACGGCCGATTTCGATGAAAAAGAATTAAAGAAAATGATTCCGTTACAACGTTTCGGAGAAGCTGAAGAAGTTGCGGAGCTGGTAAGTTTTCTGGCCTCAAAAAAAGCATCGTATATTACGGGCGAAGTCATTAATATCAACGGTGGATTATATTCATAACCCATGGCAGGTTGGAGTGGAAAATCACGCGGAACGCTTTTAAGCATTCGAATATATGTATTTATTATTCGGACGTTTGGGGTATATCCGGCCTATTTTTTATTGATTTTTATCACGTTGTATTTCTTCATCTTTGCACCAAGCTCTACCCGAAGCATCTATTACTATTTCCGCAGAAGATTAGGATTCTCCGGGTTCAGTGCTTTTATAAATGTATACAAAAGTTATTTCAAATACGGGAAAGTTCAATTAGATAGGGTATTGATTACGGCCGGAATGAAAGAACGCTATAGCTTCGATTTTGATGGGATAGAACATATTGAAAATCTTCGAAAATTAAATAGCGGTGGTATCCTGCTTACTGCACATATCGGTAATTTTAATTTGGCAAAGCATTTTTTTGACGAGCAGCATACCAGCGCTGTGATCAATCTGGTGATTAGCGATTTTGAACATGAAAACATCAAAAATTATATGGAGTCGGTTACCGGCAAATCGGCGGTGAAAATTATCGTGCTTCAAAAAGATTTATCCCATATTTTTAAAATGAACCAGGCGCTAAAAAATAATGAGCTCTTGGTATTTGCGGCAGATCGGTATATGGAGGAAGCCAAAACCTGGGAAGCTGATTTTCTGGGGGCTAAAGCTAAATTTCCACAAGGCCCCTTTAAATTAGGTGTAAGAAATGATATTCCGGTATTGTTTGTACATATCATGCGCGAACGAAATTTTCATTATCATTTTTATGCCAGGCCTTATATTCCCGAAAAAAATACCCCAAAAGAAGTTTTAAAAGCGTATCTTGAAAATCTTGAAAAAATGGTCAAAACCTATCCACATCAATGGTATAATTTTTACGATTATTGGAACGATTTTAGCTAATCAATTTTTATGGCAGAAAAATTACTTCAGGCTCCTATTTTAGATCCACAGGAAATTATAAAATTAATTCCGCAGAAACCACCATTTGTTATGGTGGATAAGTTGCATGATTATACGAAACTTACCGGAATCACGGGCTTCCTCGTGCCGGATGATAATATCCTGGTGGATAATGGTATTTTTTCTGAACCAGGCCTTATAGAGCACATGGCACAAAGTATGTCGCTGCACCGCGGCTATCAGGGCTATATCAGCGGACTGGAAAAACCACAAACCGGGTTTATAGGCGCGATCAAATCGGTTGAAATCTTTAGATTACCAAAAGCAGGGGAAGAACTGACCACGCATGTCGAAATTTTGCATGAAGTAATGAAGGTGACCCTGGTAACGGCAAAAACCTTAGATAAAAACGAGCAGGTGATCGCTACTTCAGAAATGAAAACCGTAACGGTAGATTAAAGCTTTAAGGGGGTAATCAGATGATCCCGTTGTTATCATTACCCGTTGCTTTCATTACCGCGAGGCTTCGAAGCTATAAAATTCTTTTCAAAATCCTCCTTTTTAGACTTGCCCGGAAGTTTATGATCAATGTTACTTAAATGAATAAAGAATTAAACATACAAACTCAATTAAAGGTGCGTTTTAGCGAGTGTGATTCTTTACAAATTGTCTGGCATGGCAACTATCTGAAATATTTTGAAGAAGGTCGCGAAGATTTTGCCCGCAGACACCATATTTCGTATTTAGACGCGAAAGCCAATGGCTTTGCAACGCCTATCGTAAAATCTTCCTGTGAGCATAAGCTACCTTTAAAATACGGTGACGAATTTATGGTCGAAACGACATTTGTTCCTACTGCATCAGCTAAAATCATTTATCAATACCGGATTTTTAAAGACAGTCAATTGATCTGTACCGGGGAAACGGTTCAGGTTTTTGTAGATGAAAATGGAGCGTTAGTATGGAATAATCCTTCATTTTTTCTAGATTGGAAAAAGAAAATGGGGCTGATTTGATGAAGAACCTTTACTTACATGAAGATTGCATAATTTCGCCGCTTGGTTGTACCACTTCAGAAAATCTGAAACATCTAAGAAGCGGCACTACCGGTTTACAGAAATTTGATAAAAGTGAGTTTCTGGATACTCCAATTTGTGCCGGAGTGGTAAATTCAGAAGTACTGGCGGAAGCTTTTTCTGCCATTGGTGATCCCAAAGCCTTTACAAAACTGGAGCAAATGATGCTGTTGGCGGTTCACCAAATTCTGATTAAAAATCCGGATTTGAACCGGATGGAAACCGGACTTATCGTGTCAACCACCAAAGGAAATGTTCATCTTTTAGAAGACTTGGGTGTTTTTAAAAAAGAGCGCTTGTTATTATCCAATTTGGGCGAAATTATTAAAGACTTTTTTGGGTTTGGCCTAAAACCTATTGTGGTGTCTAATGCCTGTATTTCTGGAGGTTTGGCCCTTGCAGTTGCCAAGAAAATGATCAATGCCGGGAAATTTAATAAGGCTGTTGTGGTTGGGGGTGATATGCTATCAAAGTTTATCGTTACCGGTTTTAATTCTTTTCAGGCGCTTAGTGAAACCGCCTGTAAACCTTTTTCCAAAGATCGAAACGGCATTAACCTTGGTGAAGCTGCCGCTGCCATGCTGGTGAGTGACACCCCAAAAAAAGATTCGGTTACTATCAGTTTAGCAGGTGATGCTTCGGCCAATGATGCCAATCATATCTCTGGCCCGTCAAGAACCGGTGAAGGTTTGTTTAAAAGTATTCAGAATTCGCTTAAAGAAGCCGGGATTTCTTCTGAAGCAATTAAAGCGGTCGCTACGCATGGTACCGCAACGCTATATAATGATGAGATGGAAGCGATTGCCATTACTCGAAGCGATTTGGGAGCCACTCCGCTACATAGCGTAAAAGCTTATTATGGACATACCTTAGGAGCATCGGCTTTAATCGAATCTATTTTATGTAAACACATGATGCTGAATAACGAAATTTACCCTAGTCTTCATTTTAATAAACTAGGTGTTTCAAAACAAATAAATGTGGTTACCGCTTATCAAAATTCGATAAACCTGGATTATGTTTTAAAAACAGCTTCAGGGTTTGGTGGCTGTAATTTGGCGATGGTCTTTAAAAAAGGAGGAGAAAATGAATAATCTAAGTGTAGATCACTGGGTGCGAATTAAAGATGGAAAAATCATTGTTGATGGCGAAGTGGTATTTGCTTCGGAAGCAGATATTGCGAGCTTTTTAAAAGCTGCTTTTAAGTTTTTAAATATAAAATATCCCAAATTCCATAAAATGGACCGACTTTCGAAGTTGGGGTTTATCGCTTCAGAAATCGTAATGAAAGAAGAGGCTGAAATTTCAGAAGATACCGCTCTTGTTTTTAGTAATAACAGCTCTAGTTTAGCCAGTGACCAAAATTACCAGGAATCTATAAAAAATTTTCCTTCCCCTTCACTTTTTGTTTATACCCTGCCCAATATTGTTTTGGGAGAAATTAGTATCCGGTTTGGATTAAAAAGCGAAAATGTCTTTTTTATTGAAGATGAGTTTAATGCAAAATTATTGATCGATTATTCTGCGCAGTTAATCGAATCTGCAAAAGCAAATAAAGTGCTTTGTGCCTGGTTAAACTTGCACAATGTTGAATATGATGTATTTTTGTGGCTAAGTTCAGAATCTCACAAAAAAGAAATTACTGAAGAACAAATACGCAAAATATACGATGCCGATTATGACTGATTTGCATACCGAGTTAAAAGCCAGTATCATAGAACAGCTAAACCTGGAAGACATGGAGGTGAGCGATATAGAAAATGACGAACCGCTATTTGGTGACGGGCTTGGCTTAGATTCCATCGATGCTTTAGAACTTATCGTTTTACTGGAAAAAGATTACGGTATCAAACTTACCGATCCTAAAAAAGGCCGGGAAATTTTTGAAAGTATCAATAAAATGGCAGATTTTATTGAAGCGAACCGTACAAAATAAAATATGAGTAGGAGCGTTGCCGTAACCGGAATGGGTATTTTTTCTGCTATAGGAAAAAATCTGGAGGAAAATCACCGCTCGCTAATTCATGGAAAACACGGACTTTCACATCCTGAAATCCTGGAAACAGTTCATCAAAATTTACCTATTGGGGAGATTAAATCTACTAATAGTGATCTTGCTGATGCATTGAATTTGGATAAAAATCATGCGTTTACCCGTGCGGCATTATTAGGAACTATAGCTTTAAAAGAAGCGCTTCAAAATGCTAAAATAGAAGATTTTACAAATATTGGATTTGTAAACGGGAACAGTGTTGGTGGTATGGATATGACCGAGCGGTTTTATCGGGAATATGAAAGCAATCCGGCCAATCGAAGGTTTATACAGGCACAGCATCCGGGATTTACCACTGAACAGATCGCCGGTTATTTTGGGATTGATAATTATGTTACCACGATTAGCACGGCATGCTCATCTGCTGCAAATGCCGTTATGTTGGGTGCCAGGCTTATACAATCTGGTCGCCTGGATCAGGTTATTGTGGGGGGAACCGATTGTCTTTCAAGATTTACACTAAATGGTTTTAATTCCTTAATGATTTATTCGGAAGATTTTCCGAAACCTTTTGATAGCGAACGAAAAGGACTAAACCTGGGAGAAGCCGCAGCATATCTGGTATTGGAATCGGCAGACTTTGCTAAGAATAAAGAAGTTTTAGGCTATGTTTCCGGTTATGGAAATGCCAATGATGCTTTTCATCAAACCGCCTCTTCAGAAAATGGGGAAGGTGCTTATCTTGCCATGCAAAAAGCTCTGGAAACAGCCAACTTAAACCCGCACCATATCGATTATATCAATGCACATGGTACGGCTACACAAAATAACGATCTCTCAGAAAGCCGGGCTTTAATCCGTATTTTTAAAGAAATGCCGGCTTTTAGCAGTACAAAATCTTTTACCGGCCATACGCTGGCAGCAGCCGGTGCGATCGAGGCTGTGTTTAGTTTGCTGGCGATAAAACATCAGCAAATTTATCCCAATCTTAATTTTAACTCGGCTATTAGTGATACCAGATTACGACCGGTAACCGAGTTACAATCGACTAAAATTCAGCATGTGTTATCTAATTCTTTTGGTTTTGGCGGCAACTGTACATCTTTAATATTCAGTAAAGATGAGTAGAAAAATGTACATTAACGGAATGGCTAGCATCGCAGCCCAAACGGAAGAGGATCTGTTTACTGAAAACCTGCAATCGTTCAGCGAAAATATATTTCCGGCAACTTCAGTAAATTATAAAGAATATATTAAACCCATGATGCTTCGCCGAATGTCGAAGGCCATAAAAATGGGGCTGGTAACCGCTAAGCGAGCTTTAAATGAAGCAGGAGTAGATGTTCCCGACAGCATTATTGTAGGAACCGGAGAAGGCTGCAAACAGGATACCGAAAAGTTTTTGGAGAATATTTTAGATGAAAATGAAAGTTTTTTAACGCCAACAGCTTTTATCCAGAGTACGCACAACACCGTGGGCGGGCAAATTGCACTCGATTTAAAATGTACCGGTTATAATATGACGTATACGCAGAATAGCGCATCTTTCGAATCAGCCTTAATCGACGCGAAACTTCAATTTACGGAAGAGATGGGTACACGTTGTGTTTTGGTAGGTGGTGTAGATGAAATTGCAAGAATAAGTACCCCTTTTTATAATTTAGACGGACAGTTAAAAGCTGGCGAAATAAATACAGCTAAAATTCTACAATCTTCGTCGGAAGGGACCATAACTTCTGAAGGCGCTGCATTTTTTTTACTTTCAGAAATAAGAACACAGGATTCTTTTGCTGAAATTTCTGATTGTATGATTTACAGAAATATTTCAGAAGAAAAGCTTCAGGAAGAAATTAGCTGGTTTTTAAAGAAAAATGATTTGAAAATCGATGAGCTTGATGTAGTGATTTTAGGCAATAATGGGGATACAAGGTACGATCATTATTATCAACAACTTCAGGAAGATCTATTTAAAAATACGCTTCAGCTAGGCTATAAAAATTGGGTAGGTGATTATAATACCGTTACCGCTTATGCCTGCTGGCTTGGTGCTGAAATCCTAAAAAGAAAAGAAATTCCGCAGCAATTAAAATTGAATAATCTACCCTTAAAACAACCAACCTCGATTTTAGTTTATAATCAGTATCTTGGGAAAAATCATAGTCTAACCTTGCTCCGAAGTCTTTGAAATTCTGTATTATAAATTTCTTGATCTGGATCTTATTGATCGCTGTGGCGATGTATACCGGTATTAACGGCTTACCACTTTGGCCCATAGCGGTATTGGCAATCTTGTATCCTGTGTTTTTAATCACTATTTCTACCAATATTCGATGGAATGTGTTTGTAAAAGGATACCATCATCAAAAAAAACATCCGAAAAAAGAAGTGTGCTTAACTTTTGATGATGGTCCAACCCAAGTTACCCCGCACATCCTGGAACTACTGGATAAATATGATGCGAAAGCCTGCTTTTTTTGTATTGGTAAGCAAATGGAAAAGCATCCCGAAATTGTTCAGGAAATTATAAAAAGAGGTCATACCATAGGAAATCATACCTATTCACATACCCGAAAAATGGGGTTTATTTCTTCCAAGAGTATAGCGAGAGAAATTGATGCCTGTAATATTGTGGCAAACGATATCACCGGTTTAAACCTTCATTTTTTCAGACCGCCTTTTGGGATCATCAATCCAAAAACCAAACGGGCTATACAAAAAACAGGGCACCGGGTAATTGGTTGGAACCTTCGTACTTATGATGCGATTTTAAATAATGAAACCAAAATTGTACATCGCGTAAAGCGTAAACTACAACCGGGAGATGTAATTTTATTGCATGATAATAAGGAACAAACCGTAACTATCTTGGAACAATTGTTGATACACTTTGAATCGAATGAATATCAGGCAATACGGCCCGATCAATTATTTAAAATCCATGCGTATATTTAGTTTTATCCTGTTTTTCTGGAGTTTTGGAGTTTTTGCTCAGCAGCAAAATTTTACCAGTGTGAACTTAAAATCATCACCATCAAAGCTTACTGAAAAAATGGAATCGGCCAAAAGCCTTTATGGAGAGTTTGAGCAGACCAAAGTGATGAAAATGATGGATGCAGAAGCCTCTTCTCATGGCAAAATCTATTATAAGTCGCCTGATATCATAAAATGGCAGTATACCAAACCTTTCCCATACTCCTTACTTTTTAAAAATGATTTTTTGTATATCGATGATGATGGTCAAAAAAGCAGACAGGATATGAGTGCCAACAAACTCTTTGCGAAACTTGGTGATCTTATCACGGGAAGCCTTAACGGAAAACTATTACAGGACGATGCCAATTTTGATGTGGAATATCGTAAAAAAAAGAACGTGGTTGAAGCTGTAATTACGCCTAAAAATAAAAGTATGGCTGATATGTTCGAGAAAGTGATTATGAGTTTTTCTGAAGATCAAATGCTGCAATCTGTGAAACTTCAGGAAGATACCGGAGATTATACCTTAATCATATTTAAGAACTGGCATATCAACAAACCTATAAAAGCCGCTGTTTTTCAGCCATAAGGTGTTGATGTGGGGTTTAGACCTTAGCATTCCTTTCAAATTACACTTTTTATACCGAATTTCTTAGCAAGGTTTTTTGGAATCATTTAAAATAAGCTTCGATTCTTCGTATATCAAGTAATTCCTGACACTTTATTAAAGTATTTCAGTATTTTAGTCGGCATTAAATTCCCTTTATGCTGCTTAAAGATTTTTATACAGTCTTAGAATCTTCACAACAAGAAGATACATTTATTACTAAACTTTCCATTGAGAAAACACATCCCTTATACGCAGGACATTTTCCCGAACGGCCGGTTACTCCCGGTGTAATTTTAATGCAGCTTTTTAAGGAGGAAGCTGAACGGCGTACCGGTAAATCATTAGCATTACAACATGCGAATAATGTGAAATTTATGGCGGTGGTCGACCCCAATACCTGTGATCATCTGATATTGGAATCTCATATCACTGAGGAAGATGGAATCATAAAAGTGCGCGGAATTGCACGGCAGAATGAAGCTTTAGCCTTAAAATTCAGCGCCTTTTATAAGGCTGTTTAAGAGTTTAATAACCAGATAAGCAACCTAAGGATCAAGAAATAATTATTGGTTATAATTTTTTAATTTCTAATACATTGATTCTGATCATTACAGACGTTTTAGATCATTGCGTAAATTTTTCAAGAAAATTTGTATCGAAATGCTACCAATATGAAATTTAGGTATAACGTCTTTACAAAGATTTTACCCAGCCTCTTTAGTTTATGAAAGGAAATTAAGCTATAGAAGTACCGGAGCCTTTAATCTCGATTATTAATAAAACTCTTATGTTTAGGTAGTTTAAATTAATACTTTTGCAGCAAGCAAAAAAATGAATTTGAATACTTCCGGCGTCTATCAAAACCGATTTAAGGCTTTAAATTGCTGTGTTTTAGTTCCTACTTACAATAATGAACGCACCTTAGCTTCAGTAGTAGAGGGATTGATGGTTTATACCAACCAGATTATTGTTTTAAACGACGGAAGTACTGATAACACCAGAGAAATATTACAGCATTTTACCCAAATCGAAGTACGTAATTTTCAAAAGAACAGGGGTAAAGGTAAGGTGCTTAAAAAAGGATTTAAGATTGCCGAAGAGCTAGGTTACGACTATGCAATTACTATAGATTCTGACGGGCAGCATTACCCGGACGATCTTGATGTGTTTTTATCGGAATTAGAAAAAAGAAATCCTGGAGACAAAGAGATTCTTCTAATTGGAGATCGTAACATGGGAAGCGATGGGGTGCCCGGGGTAAGTGCTACCGGAAATGATTTCTCCAGTTACTGGTACCTGGTGGTTACCGGTTTTCAGCTTCACGATACCCAAAGTGGTTACCGCCTATATCCTGTAAAGGTGATGAATTCCATTACTTTTTATACCTGGAAATTTGAGTTTGAAATCGAAACTATCGTAAAAGCCACCTGGCGAAAAATCGATGTGAAAAATGTACCGATAAAAGTACTTTACGATCAGAAAAACCGTGTAAGTCATTTCCGGCCTTTCTGGGATATCGTAAGGATCGTTTTGCTCTATATGTGGTTTGTGCTGGTGAGTTTTTTCTGGATCCATCCCCGAAATAAATACCGTGATTTTAAACAAAAAGGCTTTAAAAAATTCTGGAAAGAAGATATTGTAAAAAGTAATGAAAGTCCGGCAAAAAAAGCAACAGCCATAGCTTTGGGCATTTTTGTGGGCTTATCACCATTTTGGGGCGTACATACTTTTTTGGTTTTTGTATTAGCCGCATTTTTAAAAGTAAATAAGGTTACCGCCTTCTTATTCTCCAATATAAGTATACCGCCTTTTATTCCGATTATTGTTTATGTAAGTTTTCAAACAGGCTCATTGGTTACGGGAAAAGGTTGGGACTGGAGCTTAAAACTGCAGCACATTAGCTCTACCACCGATGTTTTTCTAGGCCTTGGGCAATATGTTTTAGGAAGTTTAGTATTGGCAATTACTGCTTCAATACTGGTTTGGATTGTGTTTTATTTGTTATTTTCGGTTTTAAATCAAAAGCAGATCATAAAATCTTAAATGCATCAGTTTTTTCTAAAATCCTATCGTTTTTTTCAGCAAAATAAATTGCCGGGAATTTTACTACTACTGGCTTTTGTGGCGGGAGTGGGATTTCTGGCTTCAAAAGTAGCATTAGAAGAAGATGTGACCGGTTTGATTCCAGCAGGGAAAGACCAGGATGTTTTAAAACGTATATTAAATGAAACCGAATTTTCGGATAAAATAATCGTTACTATATCTTCAGAAGAAGAACAACCACAGGATTTAACAGCCTATGCGGAAAGATTTATAGATTCGGTACACACCAAATTACCCGGTTTTATTGAAAATATACAGGGAAAAGTTCCTGATGAAGGCGTTCGTGAAATTTATAATTTTGTCTATCAGAATTTACCTTTCTTTCTAAATGAAAAGGATTATAGGGAGATTAAAGAAAAGCTATCAGATACTGCAATTGCCAAGCAGATAAAAGAAGATTATCGTAGCATTATTTCCCCAACCGGGATTGTTACCAAAAATTTTATATTTCAGGATCCTTTGAGCTTAGGACCTATTGGACTGGAAAAATTACGTGAACTTCAAATAGGAGATAATTATCTGTTGTATAATAATTACTTACTTACAAAGGATAAAAAGCACCTTTTATTGTTTATAACGCCAACCTTACCGGCTTCAGAAACCAATAAGAACAATGAATTTATATCCGAATTAAAAGAAATTCAGCAGCAGTTAAATTTAGAATTCAAGAATGTAAAAGGTGATTTTTTTGGCGGGGTGTTGTATTCCCTTGCTAATGCTAATCAGATTAAAAAAGACGTACAAATCACCATAAGTATCGCTATCTCGATATTGTTGATTTTACTCATCTTTTTTTACCGCAAAATTTATGTGCCATTAATTCTTTTTATTCCGGGAATTATCGCTGCGCTCACCGCAATAGCGATTTTATATATTTTTAAAGGCAGTATCTCGGCGATTTCCATAGGGATTGGTTCGATCTTACTGGGAATAACACTGGATTACGGACTTCATATTTTAACACATTATCGAAATAATCGCGATGTTTCACAGCTTTACCGGGAAGTAACCACTCCCGTTTTAATGAGTAGTCTTACAACCGCTACCGCCTTTCTCTGTCTTCTTTTCGTAAACAGCGATGCGCTTAATGATCTTGGGATGTTTGCGGCAATAAGCGTGATCATTGCCGCTTTTTTGGCCTTACTTTTAATTCCTTTACTCTACGGAAAACGCATTACCGAAACACCTAAAAATACCTTTTTAGATAAACTGGCTGCAATACAGTTTTTTAGAATTAAACCTTTATTTTTTAGTGTCGTGTTATTGTTTGTGCTGGGATTGTTTTTTTTCACCAAAGTGAAGTTTAATAATGATCTGAGTAAAATTAACTTTCAGCCTGAAACCATTAAAAAAGCTGAACAAAAAATACAGAATATTGCGAATAGTAATGGTAAAACTTTGTATTTGGTAAGCTACGGGAATACGATCGATGAAGCCTTACAGGAAAATTCTAAAGTTTACCAAAGGCTTAAAAATTTTAATACAGAGCACCGGTTAAATAGCTATAGTAGTATTGGCGGGGTAGTCTTATCCACGCAAACTCAAAATAAAAAAATACAGGAGTGGAAGGATTTTTGGGATTCCAGGGATACTTCAGCGCTTAAAAATAAAATCCTGTCAGAGTCTGCTAAATATGGCTTTAAACCGGCAAGTTTTAAGGATTTTTATCACTTATTAAATAAAGATTTTAAAAACCTGCAATTAAATGATTATCAGAAAACTACCAATCTTTATTTAAACGATTTTATTTCGATTAGTGAAGATTTTGCCACGGTAACTACAACGGTAAATTTGGGAGATGTGCCTTCTCAGGAATTTACTGCACAATTTGATCATCTGGATCATATGTTGATTATCGACCGGGAGCGGATCAATGAAGGATTTTTAGGGAATTTGAAGAACGACTTTAATCAATTGATCGGGTTTTCGATTTTGGCGGTTTTTATGATCCTTTTAATTGCTTACCAAAATCTTGAAATTAGTCTTTTAACACTATTCCCCATCGGGATTACCTGGATTATTGCCCTTGGGATTATGGGCGCTTTTGGAATAGAATTTAATATTTTAAATATTATCATTTCTACTTTTGTTTTTGGTCTGGGGCTTGATTACAGTATCTTTATTACCAATGCCTGTTTAAAGGAATATCAAACCGGTAAGAGTGAGCTTACAACCTATCAAACCTCTATTTTAATCTCGGTAATTACCACATTGCTGGGGATTGGAGCTTTGATTTTTGCCAAACACCCTGCTTTACGGTCGGTTTCCAGCGTTTCGATTATCGGTGTTCTTTCAGCTGTTTTAGTAGCTTTCGTGATCCAGGTATGGTTGTTTAATATTCTTTTTATTAATCGGCGTAAGAAAGGTTTGCCGCCATTTCGGTTTAGCAAGATTCGAAGTTTCATCCGTAGTAAAATTTATTATAAGCAGGATCTGTATTATCAGGATGCCGTACTGGATAATTATCGGTATAAACCTGTTTATACCCAGGCGAAAGCTGAATTTACCGAAAAAAAAGAATCCTATTTAAGAGTGTCTAATTTTATAGAAAAAGGGGAGTGCGTTTTCTTTTTCTATTCAGGGATTGGTGTTTTTCCTATTTATCTAAGTTATATAAATCCAAATTCTAAGGTAACGGGTTACGAAATCTCAGAAGAAGCGATAACAATTGCCAGAAATTGTTTTAGAAGCACGCATGAGTTTTTAAAATTTACCACTGCCATTGCAGAGGCCAAAACCTGTTCGACTTTTATTATTCCGGATCATGAATTAATAGATCTTGAAGAAATGAAGAAAATTATTAATCAATTTGGGAAAAAAGTAATTGTGCTACATCACGATCTGAATACCCAGTGGTTATTAGATGCGAATTTTGAAATCACCTATAGACAAAGCGGAATTTTAGTGTTTGAGCGTGAATAAAATGAAGAAGTTTTTTACATTATTTGGTGTGCTTTTGCTTTTTTCCTGCGGAATCAAAAAATCCTATCAGGATCAGCCGGATATTTCCGGGATTTCAGCGGTCGATACGATTAGAACCAAAATTAGCGATACTCATTATACATTAGGAAAAAACAATCTTTTCCAGAATAAATATGGTGTTTGGGAACTGTATATTGAAGGAGATGCTTTAGAATTAGGACTCGCTAATGGAGCATTAACGCAAGATCTTATCCATCATCAGGAAAATGCGTTTATGGGAAAAATCAATGAAATGATTCCTTCTGAAGGCTATCGCAATTTCCTTAAAAAGCTTGTTTCCTGGTTTAACCGTAAAATGTATTTATATGTTCCAGAAGCATATAAACAGGAAATTTATGGCGTATCGAGATTCGGACTTAAAAAATACGATGAATTCGCACCGGCTTATCTTCGTATGTTGTACTTCCACGGGGCGCACGATATTGGTCATGCCTTACAGGATTTAATGTTGGTAGGTTGTACCAGTTTTGCCGCCTGGGATGAAAAAACAAGCGATGGAAAATTGCTTTTGGGACGTAATTTTGACTTTTATGCCGGAGAAGAATTTTCGAATCAGAAAATGGTCGCCTTTGTAAATCCGGATGATGGTCATAAATTCATGATGTATACCTGGGGAGGAATGATAGGTGCGGTAAGCGGAATGAATGCTGAAGGTATCACGGTCACCATAAACGCCGGAAAGTCCAAAATACCTATGCTGGCAAAAGATCCCATTACACTGGTATCCAGAGAAATTATTCAACATGCGTCTAATTTGGAAGAAGCAATTGCAATCGCTAAAAAGCGAGAAGTTTTTGTTTCAGAGTCCATTATGGTAGGTAGTGCCAAAGATCATAAAGCAATTTTAATAGAAGTGAGTCCTAAAAACTTTGGGATTTATGAAGTCGAAAATTCTAATCAGTTAATTTGTAGCAATCATTTTCAGAGTTCCGCTTATCAGGAGGATAAAAGAAATAAGAAAACCATTAAAGAGAGTCATTCGCAATATCGCTTTGAGCGTATGATGCAATTAGTTAATGAAACTGATCAATTAACACCCCAAAAAGCAGTTGAGATCCTTCGGAATAGAAAAGGGGTGGATGATAAAAAAATTGGTTACGGCAACGAAAAAGCAATTAATCAATTACTGGCGCACCATGGGATTGTTTTTAAACCTGAAGAGAAAAAGGTCTGGCTTTCTGCAAATCCGTATCAAATGGGTGCCTTTATTTCTTACGACCTGGATCATGTTTTTACGGAATTTGAAAAAGGAAACGTTTCCGGAAGTGTAATGAATGCAGAAGAAGTAATTCCGGCATCTGACTTTTTACAGACTAGAAATTATAAAAATTACGAAGCATATCGAAAATTAAGGGAGCAATTTATTCAGGATTTAGAAGATGAAAACCCAATCGATACCAAAGATGCTGAAGCCTTAAAGCACTTAAACCCTTATTTTTGGCAGGCTTATTATTTAAGCGGGCAATACTATTACCGTGAAGGGAATTATAAGCAGGCGATTATCGATTTTAAGCAGGCCTTAGTTAGAGAGGTGACCACCCTCCAGGATAAAGAGCATCTTGAAAAATTACTGAAAAAATCTTACAGGAAACTTTAAATGAAAGACTTTCTTTCTCCAGAATTATCGAATCAACAGCAATGGCAACTGGTAAAACAGCATTTAGAATATGCTTCTAGAAAATCGCTATTTTATCAAAGGCTTTTTAAAGCAAATGATATCCAGGTTAGCACGATAAAAACTGAAGCCGATTTTCGTCGAATTCCGATCACTACCAAAGAACATCTACAACAGCAAAATTTAGATTTTTTAGCGGTAGATTATACTGAAATAATTGATCATGTAACAACTTCTGGTACATTGGGAAATCCTGTAAATTTCATGCTGAACGAAGCCGATTTACAACGATTAACCTATAATGAGTATGAGTCTTTTATGATTGCCGGAGTGACTAAAAATGATGTGGTACAAATCACGACCACTTTAGATCGCCGGTTTATGGCCGGAATGGCCTATTATTTAGGCCTGCGGAAACTAGGTGCCGGAATAGTGAGAACAGGAAGTGGATTACCGGGGTTACAATGGGACAGTATTCAACGTTTTAAGCCTAAATATTTGGTAGCGGTGCCTTCCTTTTTGCTAAAACTTATCGATTTTGCCCAGCAAAATGCTATTGATTATCGAAGTTCATCAGTCAAAGGCGTGATTTGTATAGGCGAATCCTTACTAAATGAAAAACTGGAAGATTCGGCTTTACGAAAAAGAATTAAGGATTTGTGGGATGTGGAGCTGTTTTCAACGTATGCTTCCACCGAAATGGCTACAGCTTTTACTGAATGTGAATTACATAAAGGGAATCATATTTTGCCCAACCTTATCTATACTGAAATTCTCGATGAAAACGGGAATCCTGTTGAAAATGGTGAAGCAGGGGAGTTGGTGGTGACCCCGTTACAGGTAGAAAGTATGCCTTTAATTAGATATGCGACGGGAGATATGGTGATGAGAATTGAAGAGAATTGCATCTGCGGACGAACTTCTGGTAGAATTGGATCCGTCCTTGGGCGTAAAAAGCAAATGTTGAAGATTAAGGGAACTTCGCTTTATCCTCAACATATTCAGGAAGCGATGAATACTCTGGGAATTTCAGATTATATTATCGAAGCTAAAAATGATGAATTTGGCAATGATTTAGTGATCTTGAAAATTTCAGAGGAAGTTAAATTAAGTCCTTTGGAAATTCAATTAAAATTACGAGACCAATTACAAATTAAGCTTGAGATTCAGCAATTATCGGCTTCAGTAGTATTTCAGAAAAAATTTCCAAAAGAAAGCCGAAAGCCAGTTATTTTTCACGACTTAAGATCAATTTAGAACTGATATCCTATCCCTACATGTGCTCCAAACTGACTTAAATTGTAGGTTTTAAGTTAGATCAAAAAGAAAGAAAAAGGTTGCGTTCAATTTTTTACTTCTTATTTATACTTTCTCACAAACCAGTACAATCTTTTCTTCTTTAAGGTTTGTAGTGAAAAACAAATAATCAATTCCGCCATCCCTGATCTTATATTTCTTTCGAATACTTTCTACATCTAGAGGGAAATTACGGGTGCTGATATTCGCTTTTTTCGACTTAAATCTTTTCTTTAAATCTTTAGATCCAAAAGCTAGTATATCAGTAATTTTAAATTTTCTCCCTGGAAAACTCATGTTTTCTTCTGAAGTAAAAAGATGTGAGTTTTGATGAAGTTTTTTTAGTTGAAATTCCATAGCAAGCTTACCAAATAACTGACTTTTCATTATGGCAGCGTTGGGTTCATAGAGATAAGCCTCAGGAGGACCAATATTCGCACGTTCACTTTCATCAAACGAAGTAGTAAACGTCTGCTCTTCTTTTTTTGTGAAGTTTTTAGTGATAATTTTTAAAGCTGAAGTGTTGCCTTTCTTTAAAAGCCAAAGCAATTCTTTAACTTCATTTTCTATCGCCACGATATGAATTTCAGCTACAAAATCGAGATCAGAAATACCTAATTTTAGATCGAGTAAAGGCGAAGTTTTTATTAAAATATGCTCTGATTTCTCAAAAAGTAGTGGAAGGTTTTGAGTAACATCCGGGGTACAATCAGTCAGGCGAAAAACTTTACCACCATAATCGTCCCTTCTGGCGGGATCCAGGTAAATCCAGTCCAATTCAATTTCAGTAGATTTTAAAAACTCTAAACCATCATCACTATTTACGTTGATATTGTTCGCTTCTAAAGCTTTAAAATTATGTCTTGCGATTGCAGCCAGGTCTTTATTTAATTCGTTATAGAAGACTTCTCCTGTCTTTTTTGAAAAAAAATAGCTATCGATACCAAAACCACCGGTTAGGTCGGCTAAACGTTTGCCAGAAACCAGGGAAGCTTTGTATTCCGCAGTTATTTGAGAGGAGGTTTGTTCCAGGTTTAATTTTGGTGGATATAAAATATGTTCGTTATTGAACCAAACAGGGAACTTTCTTTCGGCGGTTTTTCTTCCTGCCAGTTGTGTGGCCAATTCCGCAGAAGATATGTTTTCAAAAGGACTTCCTTTTAGCACCAATGCGGAAACATCTGCCCTTAAATTTTCAGTAACAAACTGTTGAACTTCTGGAGTTAAAAGTTCGATATTCATAATACCGGAATTATAAATCTCTGGTTAGTCTTTTCACGATTTTATAATCGCTTAACGATTCTTTTGCTATTACTTTTATCGCGGTATATACCGGTACGGCAACGACCATTCCCACAATTCCAAAAACCAGTCCGGCAATTAAAATAATTAGGAAAATTTCTAACGGATGTGACTTCACACTGGCACCAAAAATCATAGGTTGAGAAATAAGGTTGTCGATTACCTGGCAAATCGCATACCCTAATATGACATAGATTAGCTTTGGAAGAATAATAGCCTGGAAATCGGCTCCCAGATTACTGGAAATCACAAACAATGCCATTAAAATTCCGGCGAAAACAGGCCCTAAATAGGGAACAAGATTTAAAAAGGCACAAATAAATGCGATGGCTACCGGATTATTTACTTCAAACAAGGTCAGCAAAATCATATATAAAATAAACAATACCGTAATCTGCATGGTTAATCCCACAAAGTATCTGGAAAGCAGGATCTTAATTTTGTTAAATACACGCACAAATTTTTGCTCTTTTCCACGGTTGGCAAAAACCAGAATACTGTTTAGCATTAATTTACTGTCCTTTAATAGAAAAAAGGAGATAAAAATTACTGAAAACAAAGCAACAATGGTAGCCCCTAAAATTCCGAATACATTATTTAAAAACTTTGGAATAAGGCTCACATCCAGACTACGAATAAACTGACTTTCTTTTAAGCTTTCTATAATATTGATTTCTTCTACTCCTAGGTAATCATTAATCTGCCCGTTTAGGTCATTAAGATCACTTTTAAAAGCTTCGATATCAATACGCCCCAAATATTGGCTCTGTTCAATGACAATGGGAACAAATACCAAAATAATGCCTACAAAAATTGCCAAAACCAGTAATAAAACGATAATTACCGCTATCTGGTTAGGTATTTTGAGACGTTGGCGTAGAAAGATAACTACCGGTCGCCCGATTAGCGAGATAATTGCAGCAACTGCAATATAAACAATAACCGACTGGATTTCGTAAAGGAAAAACAGCATTAGCATGATTCCCAGTGCGATACCTGCGGCTCTTAAAATTCCGTAAGAAAGTTCTTTAGCATTCACAGGCTAAATATAGGATTTTCTTAATTAAGGAATCAAGCATTTTGTGATTTCATAAAGAGAAATTCCTATAGCCTGGGCAACATTCATGCTGCTATTATTCCCAAACATAGGAATATGCACAATGCTGTCGCATAGCCTTAACAAGTCTTCTGAAATTCCAAAATTTTCATGACCGGCAATAAGTACTACCTTTTCTGAGGGTTTTAATTCTAACTGCTGAATTGGCACACTATTTTGGGTAATTTCGAGTGCAATGATGCTATAAGCTTCGGCTTTTTTACCCTTGATAATTGCGGTAGGATTTTCCGAAAACTGAAATTTCACATATTCGTGCGTACTTCTGGAAGTCTTTTTTAACCGATTGCTATTTAAATTGGGCTCGGTACCACAGAAAATAATTTCTTCAACATGAAAAGCATCACTTAACCTAAAGATACTGCCTATGTTCGCTTCTCCTGAAATGTGGTCCAGTACCAGGGTTACCGGAAACTTTTTATTACTGAATTTATTTTGGGAATGAGTAAGCTGCATTTTAGTTTTCAAAGGCATATTTTATAATATTAGCACCCATTTGTAATGCTTTTAGGCGGACTTCTTCGGGGTCATGATGTACTTCCTCATTTTCCCAGCCATCCCCAAGATCACTTTCAAATGTAAAAAGCAACACTAATCTACCATTGTCAAAAATACCAAACGCCTGGGGTCGTTTCCCGTCGTGCTCATGTATTTTGGGTAAGCCCTTACTAAATTCGAATTGGGAATGGAAGATGGGATGTGAAGCGGGCAGTTCCTGTAATTCTTTTTCAGGAAAAACTGTTTTAAGGGCTGTAGTCAAATATTGCCGCATCCCATAATTATCATCGATATGCAAAAATCCACCGCCTAAAAGGTAATTTCTAAGGTTTTCCGCTTCACTTTCAGAAAATACAACATTACCATGCCCCGTCATATGAACAAAAGGATACATAAAAATTTCGGGACCGCCGGGAGTTACCGTGACCGGTTTTTGATCCAGGCTGGTAGCGATATGTGTATTACAAAAATCGATAAGATTGGGCAGAGCGGTAGGATTAGCATACCAATCGCCACCACCATTATATTTTAAAAGTGCAATCTTTTGGGCATTCATCCCATGAATTCCAAAGATAAAAATGAAGATAAAAATGCACTTTTTTAGCATAAGTTTATTTAGTTTCGTTTAGTAAGTTTATTGTGTGACAGGCTACAATGGCTGCTGTTTCGGTACGCAAACGGCTGCTGCCAAGGCTTACGGGCGAAAATTTATTGGTTAGTGCCAGCCTAATTTCTTCAGGAGAAAAGTCTCCTTCCGGTCCGATTAAAATTAAGGTATCGGCTGCTGCTGTGGCTGCGTGTTGTAGTAAGACTCTTGGCTGATCGTCTTCGCAGTGAGCGATAAATTTTTCAGCTTTAAACTGTTTTTCTATAAAGGCTGTAAAATCGACAGGTTCGTTTAATTTAGGCATCCTAAAATGTAGGGATTGCTTCATTGCACTTTGTAAAACACGCTCGTAGCGGTCCAGTTTTACCACCTTACGTTCAGAATGCTCGCAGATAACCGGCGTAATTTCGTCTACACCAATTTCAGTAGCTTTTTCTAAAAACCATTCGTACCGGTCGTTCATTTTAGTTGGGGCGACGGCCAGATGAAGCCAGTAGTTTGGTTTTGCCTGTTTTTCGGTATCAATAATTTTAGCAACGCATTGCTTTATATCTGCATTAATGATCTGTGCTGTAAAAAGTAGACCTTTACCATTAGTGACTTTTAATAAAGCTCCCTCGCTACGTCGTAATACTTTTATGATATGCTTACTTTCTTCTCTGCTAAAAACAATTTGCTGAGCAGATTCCTCGATATCTGGCTGAAAAAATAGTTGCATGTTTATATTTTATATCGTGCCTGTGCGGTTGTGGAAAAATCTGAAAATTCCTTTTTAAGGTATTTATAATGTCCTGCGATTGCAATCATGGCGGCGTTATCTGTAGTATACTCAAATTTAGGAATAAAACATTGCCACTTATAGCGTTTCTCAGCATCATAAAGTGCATTTCTAATTCCGCTATTCGCTGAAACTCCACCACCAATGGCTACCCGGTTGATTCCGGTTTCTTTCACCGCTTTTTTAAGCTTGTCCATTAGTATTTCAACGATAGTATATTGAATAGACGCACAAATATCTTTAAGGTTTTTTTCAATAAAATCAGGATCTTCCCGGGTTTGCTTTTCGATAAAATAAAGCACTGCGGTTTTAAATCCGCTAAAGCTAAAATTTAGTCCGCTAACTTTTGGTTTTGGAAATTTAAAAGCTTTAGGATCTCCTTCGTTAGCATATTTATCCACTAACGGCCCGCCGGGGTAAGGGAGTCCCAAAATTTTTGCACTTTTATCAAAGGCTTCGCCCACAGCATCATCTGTAGTTTCACCAATAACTTCCATCGAAAAATAATCATTTACCTTAACAATCTGGGTATGACCACCACTAATCGTCATAGCTAAGAATGGAAATGCCGGTTTTTTAAATCCTTCTTCTTCTATAAAATGAGCTAAGATATGCGCCTGCATGTGATTAACCTCAATAAGTGGCACTCCTAAACCCATTGCCAGACTTTTGGCAAATGAGGTTCCAACCAGTAAAGAACCCATTAGTCCGGGTCCTCTGGTAAAAGCGATTGCAGATATATCTTTTTTACCGATATTTGCTTTCGCAATGGCCTGATGAATTACAGGAACAATGTTTTGTTGATGCGCTCTGGAGGCAAGCTCGGGAACTACACCACCATATTGTTGGTGTACTTGTTGGGTAGCTACAATATTAGATTGTATTTTGCCGTTGCAAAGTACAGCAGCAGCAGTGTCGTCACAAGAGGATTCTATTCCTAGAATATAGATATCTTCAGCCATTTGCGGTTTATTGGGCATAAAATTTGTTAATAGGATACAAAGTTAAAACATAAAAGCATATCAAAAAATTCTGGAAAATATTAACTAGAACATTGGTAGGATTGCTTTTGTTGTTTATCCTGCTACTTATTGTTTTTTCTATCCCTGCCGTACAGACTTCCTTGGCCGAAAAACTTACCA
Source organism: Zunongwangia sp. L-65 (assembly GCF_056859415.1). Taxonomy (NCBI): domain Bacteria; kingdom Pseudomonadati; phylum Bacteroidota; class Flavobacteriia; order Flavobacteriales; family Flavobacteriaceae; genus Zunongwangia; species Zunongwangia sp. L-65. The sequence goes on along the minus strand of NZ_JBSXOK010000047.1, from coordinate 25,312 downwards.
AAACCTTAAGGGAAAACAACGATGTGAATATAGAAATTGGCCGCGTATCCTTAAGTTACTTTGGAGATGTGAAGATCAATGAGATTTTTATTGAAGACCATCACCAGGACACTTTAATTTACACCAAAGAGCTAAGAACCTCTATTTTAAGTCTGGGAAATATTATCAATAACTCTCCCAATCTTGGGAAAACTACCTTACAGCAATTTAAAATGCGTATGCATCGCTACGAAGGGGAAGATTTAGATAATATGGGCGTTTTTATAAGTAAATTAAGCTCAGATTCCACTGCCAGCACTAAGCCTTTTACTTTAAGTGTTTCCAATCTCCAGGTTTTAGATGGGAAATACAGCTTTATCGATGAAAACAATAAATATCCCGAAATTATCAAATTTGACGAATTAGGGATTAATGCGGATGATTTTATCGTGGAAGGACCAGAGATAAGAGCAGCTATTAAGTTGATTAGGGCCCATGATAAGCGGGGAATGCAAATTAACCGTTTAAGCACAGATTTTCTTTATAACCCTACCGATATGCGGTTGGATAGTCTGGAGATTATTACAAATAATTCAGAAATTTATGCTGATATTCATTTAAACTACCAGGAAGGTGATTTTGGCGATTTCTTCAATAAGGTAAAAATTAATGCTGCATTTAAAGAATCACAGATTTCTTCTACAGATCTGGGGGTGTTTTATGATGCCTTCGGAAAAGATGAAAAACTCAATTTAAGTAGTGAATTAAGCGGAACTTTAAATGATCTTCAATTAAACGATGTTCAGCTTTTTGGTCTGGATCGCAGTGCTCTTTATGGGGACCTTAAGCTTAAAGGCGCGTTTACCGGGGAACCTCAGGATTTTCAGTTAAGCGGTACATTACGTAATTTTTCATCCAACTATTATGATCTTGTGAACTTCTTACCGGGAATTTTACAGGGTAAACTTCCGCAGCAATTAAGCACCTTTGGCAGCGTTAGGGTGATAGGAAATACCACGATCACCAGTTCTTCTGTGGCTATGAATGTAGATATTAATTCACAGCTTGGAAGTGCCAAGGCGGCCCTTACCTTCAGTAATTTAAATGATGGCGATAATGCCGGCTACTCAGGGAACCTAAAGGTTAAGGATTTTAATATTGGCCGCCTGATCGAAAATAAACAGGTGGGCAAAACTTCTTTCAATTTAGACATTAAAGGAACCGGTTTTACCGCTGAAAATCTAAATACGCAATTAAGGGGGCAGATTTCAAAACTGGGCTTTAAAGGATATAAATACACCAATATCCGCGTGATTGGTAACATGCGAGCTCCTGTTTTTAATGGGAACCTGGCCATTAACGATCCCAGCCTTAGAATGGAGTTTAATGGTTTGGCCGATCTTTCTACCGAAATTAATAATTATGACTTTGAAGCTTCTGTAGGCTATGCCGATCTTTATAAAATGAATATCATTAATCGTGATACCATCTCTATTTTTAAGGGGGATGTGATTATGAATATGGAAGGTACCAGTATCGATGATGCGGTAGGAGAGATTTTATTATTGAATACGTCTTACGAAAATCCAATGGATTTATATCGATTTGATGATTTTAGCATAAAATCGAGCTTTACCGGTGATGTACGGACTATTGAAGTGAAAAGTCCCGATGTGATTAGCGGTCAAATGAAGGGGAGGTTTAAGCTGTCTGAATTACAGGCGCTATTTCAAAATTCCATAGGTTCTATTTATACTAATTATGAGCCAAATGTGATTACCAATAATCAATACATGGAATTTGATTTTGATATTTATAATAAGATCGTCGAAGTTTTTTATCCGGATCTAACGCTATCCCCAAATACCTTTTTAAGAGGCCGTGTTGAATCTGATGAATCTGAATTTAAACTGAATTTCAGATCGCCAAGGATCGATTTGTTTAATAATATGTTCCAGGAAGTAAATCTTCAGGTAGACAACACCAATCCAATCTACAATACTTATTTTGAGGCCGATAGTGTAGCCACCGGGACATATAACTTTTCAGAGTTCAGTTTTATCAACGTAACTCAAAGGGACACCTTATTTATCCGATCTGAATTTAAAGGTGGCAAATTCGATCGTGACGTTTTTAACCTGAATTTATTTCATACCATTAATAAAGAAAACCAGTCGGTTGTAGGGATTCAGCGCAGTGACCTTACTTTTAAAAATAATACCTGGTATATTAATCAAGACCGAAATAAAAACAACAAATTCGTTTTCGAAAATAGTTTTAGGGATATTACCATCGACTCGCTGGTGATGAATCACGGGAATGAAGAAATTAGGTTAAGTGGCGCGGTTAGAGACTCGACTTATAAAAATCTTCAAATGGAATTTAGTAATGTAGATCTTTATAAAATCACCCCTGAAATTGATAGTTTGGATATAGGAGGGCGATTGAACGGAAAATTAGATGTATTACAGGAAAAAGGGGCTTATTACCCTAACACTTCCATGGTAATTGATTCTTTGGCGATTAACAACATTCTTTTGGGCAATATGCAATTAGATGTTTCAGGGAATGAAAATTTAACCAACTATACGGTTAATGCAAGTCTTCTAAAGGATGAAATAGAATCATTATCGGCTACTGGAGATATTAATGTTAAAGGCGGGCAACCTACGATTGATTTAGATATCGATCTTCAAAAACTTAATATGGCTGCTTTTAGCCCGCTGGGTGGGGATGTGTTAAGTAACATTAGAGGTTTTGCATCGGGATCGGCTACGGTGACTGGAAATTATAAAAATCCCGATTTTGGCGGTAGTCTAATCCTGAACAATGCCGGTTTAAGCATCCCTTATCTAAATGTAGATATAGATTTCCTAAATCAGGCTCAGATAAATCTTACCCAGCAAAGATTTGTCTTTGATAATATTGATATTCAGGATACAAAATATAAAACCAGGGGCGTCCTGGATGGAACGATTTCACATAAAAACTTTTCAGAATGGTTTTTAGATTTGGGAATTACTACAGATCGATTACTGGTACTGGATACGGAAGCTGAGGAGGATGCCCTTTATTACGGGACTGCTTTCATTAGCGGAGATGCCGGTATTAAAGGACCTACAGACCAGTTGAAGATTGAAGTTAATGCCACTACAGAGGAAGGTACCATTTTCAAAATTCCGCTTAGTGATGAAGAATCGGTGGGCGATAATTCTTATATCCATTTTTTAACACCAGAAGAAAAAGCAGCTCGTGCGGCTGGACAGGAAATAGAAATTCCTGAGGTAAAAGGTATAGAGTTGGTTTTTGATTTAGATGTGACCAGAGATGCAGAAGTAGAGGTAGTGATCGATCAAACCAGTGGAAGTACCTTAAGAGGGCGTGGTGCAGGAAACCTGTTATTGGAAATAAATACCAATGGTAAGTTTAATATGTGGGGAGACTTTATTGTTTATGAAGGGGTTTATAATTTTAAATATGCGGGACTGGTTCAAAAAGTATTTAATGTAAAATCTGGAGGGAGCATTAACTGGGATGGAAATCCGCTACGGGCGCAATTAGATGTTAGCGCTATATATTCTTTAAATGCCAATCCAGCTGTTTTACTTGAAAATCCATCGATAAACCGTAAAATCCCGGTTGATGTGGTGATCAATTTACAGGGACAGGTTATTCAGCCAGAGATCAACTTCGATATTCAGTTTCCCACCGCCAGCTCGGTGGTACGATCGGAGTTAGAATATCGTATGGATGACAGGGCAAGTAGAGAGCTTCAGGCGTTATTCCTGGTTACCCAGAATGCATTTTATAGTGAATTTGGTTTAAGACAAACAGCAATTACAGGAACATTAGCAGAACGAGCCTCAAGTATCGTTAATGATATTTTTGCCGATGAAGATGGTAAATTTCAGGTAGGGGTAAATTATGTACAGGGAGATCGTACACCAGATCAACAAACGGTAGATCGTTTTGGCTTGACCTTAAGCACTCAAATTAGTGAGCGTGTTTTAATTAATGGTCAGGTTGGTGTGCCTATAGGGGGCACTACAGAATCTGTAATTGTAGGGGATTTAGAGATTGATTTTCTCTTAAACGAAGATGGTTCCTTAAGAGCTACGGTGTTTAACCGAGAGAATAATATTCAGTTTATAGGAGAGCAAATAGGATTTACACAGGGTGTAGGGCTTTCTTATTCGGTAGATTTTGATACGTTTAAAGAACTAATCCGAAAAATAACCAATAAAGAATTACAGTCTGCAAATGTGCAAAAGCCTAAAGAAGAGAAAATAGAGTCAAAAAAATCTTTAGCTCCCGATTATATTAATTTCCCGAAAGAAGACGGGGAACAATAATGTGGTAAAAAATGAACAATTATTCCTAATTTAATCGTGGTTTAGCTTACTATTTTCAGCTATACTTTGTAATTTTACGCTTCAAATACTGAACATCTATGAGTAAGAAAATTAAACGAATTGGAGTGATTACTTCCGGGGGAGATGCCCCGGGTATGAATGCTGCTATTCGAGCTGTTGTTAGGGCGTGTTCCTATTACCATGTAAGCTGTTATGGATTTTATAATGGATATAACGGACTTATAAACGGAAATTTTGAAGAACTTGATGCTCGTAGTGTACGAAATATAATTAATCTGGGAGGTACTTTTCTTAAGAGTGCACGCTCTAAAGAATTTAGAACGAAAGAAGGACGGGAGAAGGCTTATAAGGTGCTAAAAAAAGAGCAAGTAGACGGCCTGGTCCTTATTGGAGGTGATGGAACCTTTACAGGTGGGCAGATTTTTAGTCGCGAGTATGATATTCCTGTTATTGGAGTTCCCGGAACTATAGATAATGATATCTACGGAACTTCGCATACAATTGGTTACGATACCGCTCTAAATACTGTAGTAGAAGCTATCGATAAAATTAGGGACACAGCGAGCTCTCATGATCGTTTATTCTTTATCGAAGTTATGGGCCGCGACGCAGGTTTTATCGCATTAAATACTGGTATTGGTGCAGGAGCGGAAGAAATTTTAATTCCTGAAGAAAACTTAGGTTTAGATCGATTGTTAGACTCTTTGGAAAAGAGTAGAAGATCGGGAAAAAATTCTAGTATTGTAATAGTTTCTGAAGGAGATAAAATTGGAAAAAACGTATTTCAACTAGCAGATTATGTAAAAGAAAACCTGCCTTATTATGATGCAAAAGTAACGGTTTTAGGACATATTCAGCGTGGAGGAATACCTTCTTGTTTTGACCGTGTTCTGGCAAGCAGAATGTCTGTAAAAGCAGTAGAGCTTTTATTGGATGGGCAGAAAAACGTAATGGTGGGCTTAAAAGATGATGATATCATTACCTGTCCTTTAGACGATGTAATTCACGAAAAACCAAAAATCAATAAAGATTTACTTAGAATCTCAGAAATTCTTTCTACTTAATGAAGACAATAGCAATTATCGCCCACAATGGAAAGAAGGCTGAAATGGTACAATTTCTTAATGAATATCGTAACGTTTTAGAGTCCAAAGAAATACGGCTAATCTCTACCGGTACAACCGGTAGCAAGGCTGAAACCGCAGGTTTTGAAGTTGAAAAACTATTGTCTGGACCACTTGGAGGAGATGCCCAGATTGCAAGTCGGCTTGCAGAAGGAAAAGTGGATATGGTTATATTTTTTAGAGATCCAATGGATAAACATCCACATGAACCAGACATTTTTATGTTAATGAGACTGTGCGATGTCCATAATATTCCTTTGGCTACAAACCCGGCTACGGCAAAACTTTTAATTGAAGCTGTGTAACAAAGTTAAAAAGCTGGTGGTATGTCCCAGTCTCTTTCGGGATTTTAATTCAAAACAAAGGGGAGTAGAGTTAATCTGAATTAACATCAAAATAGTTTAAAACATCATTCCAGTTTTTAGCTCTTGAATGATTTTTGATTTTGATATTATGAAAAGCTTCAAATAACAATGTTTCTCCTTTAAAGGGATCTAAATTTTTAGGATGATCATCAATCATATAATCGGTATTGATGATATGCTTACTTCCGCATAAAATTATATTGCGCCAGTCTATAAATGGAAAATGTTTTTTAAGCCAGTTCCTTTTTTCAATTAAACTGTTTGGAAATTCCATCGCGGCCGATACTACGTAAACATCATATGTTTGTTGTAATTTTTTAACCGCTTCAACTGCGCCTTCCATCACCGGTACGCTTTCAAAAAAACCGGGGGTATTCGCGTATTTTTTTATGATCCCTTTTACCGGAAAAGCCTTAGATTCAGATTTACCTTTTAAATCTTCGTGAGTTAAAGATGTTAAATATTCTTTATTAAACCAGCTAAGAAAATGTGCTTCTACATCAGCCATAACGCCATCCATATCGATGGCAATGGAGTCTTTTTTCATTTAAAATTTTTTAGTAATGTACGAAAGCTAAAATCTTCCTACAACACCTATTGTACCTGCACCCATCTGTAGATGCCAACTTATTTTTGTTTGTTCCCTTAATTCTGGATTATTTCGCATCAAGGTTTGCTGATCAAGGTATTTATCAACAGAATCGACCACTGCAATGGTAAGTGCCATGCTTAGGGCCACATCGGTTAACCAGTGGGCACCACGCCATAATCTGGAAACAGGAGAAACAATACCTCCCAGATATAAGCCAGCTTTTACCCAGGGATTTTCAAACTGTTTACTTAAAGCATAAAAAGTAGTAAACGATAAAATTGTATGCCCGGAAGGAAAAGAATGATAAGTTCCCTCTTTGGAAAATGGTTTAAAAGATAGTCGGCTCCTGCCATCACCTGGCCGTGCTCTTCCAGCGATATTTTTAGAAACGGTTTGTATTAATCCTGCAGCACTGGCTGCTGAAATCATCAATATCCCTGTTCGTCTAATTTTTGGATTTTTTGTGAGAAGTCCGGTTAGATAAATCGCTCCGGTTACACCGTAATTGTTTTGGGGACTACCAAAGTACCAACCAAATTCCTGTATTACTCCGGGTACATGTTCTTCCTGCCGACTAAAAAAACGATAGGCTTCTTCATCCATTAAATTTAAACCAGTAGCACCAATAGCAACACCCAAAAACAATCCTATATCGTCATCCTGCCATTGGAAAGGTCTTGAATAAGTATATTTTAAGCCGCCATACATCAGTTTGGCGTCACCTTTTAAGGTTTCCCAGGTGCTCGCCTCAGGATTATTAAATTCAGTATTAAAAACAGGATCTCCTTCCTGCGCTTGTATGGTAATAGTAGTTAAAATAAATGGTAAGCTGCAAACAACAAACTTTGAGATAAAGTTTTTCAACTTCATGCGTTTAAATTTTTATGCAAAGAAATAGGTTTTGCCTAAAATAAACTTAGGATTAACTAAAAATTTACACTGAAAAATTTACTTTATTACCGCCGTATTCGAATATTGACAGAGGTAAATCGATTAAATTCCTTATACTGTTCTCTTTAAATTGAGAAAAATTATTAGCTTGCTAAGCAAATGAAGAATTAAATGACAAATTACAACGCGAAGGAAAATCGATATGACAAAATGAAATATCGCCGCTGTGGTAAAAGCGGGATTAACCTACCCATGATCTCGTTGGGGTTATGGCATAACTTTGGGGATGTAGACGATTTTGAAAAATCGAGGGCTATTTTAAGAACAGCCTTTGATAACGGAATTACCCATTTTGATCTGGCAAATAATTACGGACCTCCATATGGGACTGCTGAAAAAAACTTCGGGAAAATTTTTGCCGAAGATTTTAAAAAATACAGGGATGAGCTTATCATTTCGTCTAAAGCGGGCTATGATATGTGGCCTGGCCCTTATGGTAATTTTGGTTCCAGGAAATATTTAATAGCAAGTTTAGATCAGTCCCTGCAACGAATGGGATTGGATTATGTAGATGTTTTTTATCATCATCGTCCGGATCCCGAAACACCTTTAGAAGAAACAATGGGTGCTTTAGATCAAATTGTGCGCAGCGGTAAAGCCTTATATGTTGGGGTATCTAATTATCCTGCCGAAAGAACAGCGAAAGCTGCAGCTATTTTAAAAGAAATGGGAACTCCGTTTCTTATTCATCAGCCACGTTATAATATGATGGATCGTTGGGTGGAAAAAGACGGACTTTTAGATACGCTTGAACAAATTGGTGTTGGAAGCATTGTTTTTTCTCCATTGCAACAGGGGATCTTAACCGATAAATACCTTGATGGTATACCTGAAAATTCGCGAGCAGCACTAGATAGCGGACATCTACAGAAAAATCAAATTACCCCTGAAGTAGTGAAGCAGGTACAGGAGTTAAACAAAATTGCCAGGGACCGGAATCAAAGTTTAGCACAAATGGCGGTAGCCTGGTTGTTAAAAGACGAAAGAGTGACTTCGGTTTTGGTAGGCGTAAGTAAAGTAAAACAACTGGAAGATAATATAGCGGCTTTAGAGCATCTTGAATTTTCTTCGGCAGAATTAGAAAAGATCGAAAGTATACTTCGAAAATAATTAAATAAAAAACCTCGAATTGGTATTCGAGGTTTTTTATTTGATTGTCACTTATCTCAAACTGATTTTTTAGTTGAAGAATGTTTTTAATAAGCTAAAAGAGACTTTTAAAAAAGAGGTTTGAGAATAGCGAAAATCGGCTTTAAGTAATCACTAAATTAGGAATCACTTAGAGCCGATATATAAAAATGATTTTTTTAATCGCCGGTGCGATGATTAGTCGATCACCGCAATCGCACTAATCTCTACATTTACAAATTTTGGAAGATTAGCAACTTCAACTGTCTCTCTTGCTGGAGCAGTGTCTGCCTGAAAGTAAGTTCCGTAGATCTCATTGATCTTTCCAAAATTATTCATATCACTTATAAAAATCGATGTTTTTATCACGTTTTCAAAAGTGCAATTAGCTTCGGCAAGTATGGCTTTTAAATTTTCCATAACAAGTTTGGTTTCAGTTTCCAAATCGCCGGTTTCTAATTCGCCGGTAGACGGATTGATAGCAATTTGACCCGAAATAAATACCATATTTCCGGTTTTTACCGCCTGATTATAGGGTCCAATAGGAGCAGGGGCTTTATCGGTTTTAATTACTTCTTTTTTCATGATAAAATGTATTTGGTTTAGTTTCTTCCTATGGCTCTTGTTGGTTGTCTACGTTTGTCATATTTAATATCACTAAGCATAGAAGCTTTTATACCAATAAAGAAATTCCATGATCTACGTGCACTAAATGGTACCCAGCTAAAACTCATTCGCCAACTATCTAAATCTCTCTGAAACCTAAATTGCGTATAGGTAAAGCCGCGCTCCCTGATATCGAATCCTGAAGAAGCTCCAACGGCCCATTTTGGAGATAATTCAACATCTCCTGAAAACATAATGGAATGCGAAGTGATTTCGCTTTGCCTTCTTTGGTTGCTGTAGGTCATGGTATAAGACAGCCGTATGTCCCAGGGTATTTTGTAGTTATACCATTCCTTATTTTTTTTATCTTCCTTACCTTCAAAAGGATCTTCATCCTCATAAAGATTGCCATCTAAGTCGGTGTTTTTTCCGAAAAGATCATCTTTACGTCCGCCATTTCGGTACGATTCATTTTCAATCTCATCTTCATTTTCATTATCCTTATCCGAAAAATCCTTGCTGGAAAATGAATATCCAAAACTCACGTTCGCATTTGTAAGTCTAAATAAACTACCTCCGTTAGCGATATTTAGTTTATCGATACGCTGGTTACTGTTATTAAGAGCATAAGGATCCAGATTACCGGTAAAATTGATATCCAGTTTGTTTTGAACAATTGGGATACCACCACGAACCGAAATAGGGGCCAGCTTAACCGAATCGGCTGCGAGATTGTAAGAGGTACTTAAGCTAAAATTGTTTAATAGTTTAATTTTTTTCGGCTCGGTAGCGGTACTGTCTTTATCCCTTACTTTAGCCTCTAAAGTGTTGCTTATACTTAAACCTATAGAGCTGGAATAATTTTGATTTGGCGCGCCATATAGCGTTCCTGTAAAGCGCGAATATTCTACTAGTTCAGTAACACCGTCTGTTAAGGAAGTACGCTCGTAGGTATCGTAATACTGGTCGAATGCGGGATTAATTCCATAACTTATGGAAGGTCGCATTACATGCCGAATAGCCTGTATTTTACTGTCTTTGCTAAAATCTTTACGACCATATAGCGTAGTACCTATGCTTGTATTAAAGTTGTAAGTACGGTAAGCATCAAAACCACTTATAGTGTCTGTGATAACCGCATTAGTCGCCTGATCAAAAGATTTTTCATAGGTTTTAAATACCCAGTTTTCTTCAAAATTAGTACTTGCGCTTACACTGAAATATTTCAGGATCTTAAAGTTTGTGGCAAGCGGGATGCTATGCTGTGCGCCCAGTATGGCATCTTGAAACATTTCGGGCTGAAAGAAAAGTTCATCTGTAGTTTTAAACCTGTTTTCTGCCCGCAGATTATACTGAAGGTTGATATTTTGAATGATCCCTCTCTTAGAACCTCCTGCTGGAGCAAATGGATAAATCCTGTCTACACTGGCCTGTAATGTAGGCAGCGTCATATTGATTTCGCCGGTGTTGGTATTCTGGCTATGGGTGGCGGTAAGACTAAAGTTTATGCCTGGAGTAGTCTCAAATGTTTTGCTATATGATACTGAAGAACTAAGCGTATTATTTAAAAAGTTTGCGGTGTTGCTTTGGTTTACAGACTGTTGATAGTAATTACTACTTCCCAGGTTTACTGAAGCCGAAAACCTTGAAGATGGGCTGGCCTTTGAATCCTGGCTATGGGACCATCTAATATTGTATACCGAACTTTCTGAAAAATCTGGAAAACCCCTTTCGCTGTTATATTGCCTTTCGTATCTAAAGCTAAAATTTCCTCTAAACTTATATCTTTTGGTATAACTGGATTCTAAACGCATAGCATAACTACCATTAGTGTAGTAATCACCCACAGCCAAAAGATCTGCATAATCGCTTAATGCAAAATAATATCCACCGTTTTGTAAAAAATAACCCTGTTGGCTATCCCCAAAAGACGGTATGATAAAACCGGAAGTACGTTCCTCAGTAAGCGGAAAATATCCAAAAGGCAAACCAAGAGGTGTAGGAATATCTGCGATATACATATTTACCAGTCCGGAGACAATCTTCTTATCCGGAACAAATTTAATCTTCCTGGCATAAAAGTAATATTCAGGATCATCTACATTTTCTGAAGTTGTAAAGCGTACATTCTTCATAAAATAAACCGAGTCGTTTTCCCGCTTCGTTACCTGTCCCTTCACATTAAAAGAAGCTTCCTGTGTCCTGGAGTTATATACCAGTGCCCGTTCTGTATCAAAATTAAAGCGGATAGAATCGGGTTCTACTGTTTTACCACCTTGTGTAAAAACGGGAGTTTGTGTATACGTGCCGGTAGAATCTGTGATACCATAAGCATAGACTTCATTTCTTTCATTGTCGATTATTATATAACCGGCATCAATGGTCATATCCTGATAAATAACCTGAGCTTCGTTATACAGGTACATTTTTTTCTCGCGATTGCTAAGACGCATATAATCTGTTGCCTTATAGGTAACAACATCGGTAATCATGCGATTTTGGCGGGGCTGCTTTAAAGTATCTCTTTCAAAAAGGCCAAGAATACTATCCTGGGTTCTAACCATCTCGGCCAATGGCAAATTACTCACCATTACGAGTGAATCTTTTTTAAGATCTATTCTAATACTTTGATTTTGTTCTAGTTCCTGAGCCTGTAAAAACATACCAGAGAACAATAGAAAAATACAGCAAAAAAGTATATTAGGTATATTTGTTCGCAATGCTTTAAGTACTATTTTTGTAAAGAATGGCTTACTTTTTGAGTTTCCAAAATTACATATATTTTTTTAGCTAACTTTTGTGATTGCGCGAAAATAGTAATTAAAATATTCACCCAAGAATTAGCGTTACTTATTTATGAGAACGAATGTACTTTATCTTTTAGTATTATCTTTTTTTTTAGTTTTTAATCAGCAACTTTTTGCTGCAGAAAAACCTGTGCCTACAGATCCATTTGTAGTTGTATTAGACGCGGGGCATGGCGGTAAGGATCCCGGGAATGTTGGAAACGGATACCGGGAAAAAGACATTGCCTTAAGTATAGTTTTAAAAGTAGGAAAAGAACTGGAGCGTAGAGGTATAAAAGTAGTCTATACCAGAAATACAGATGTTTTTATTCCTTTAATGGAACGTGGCCAGATCGCAAATGATGCCGAAGCCGATTTGTTTGTATCTGTGCACTGTAATTCTCACAGTTCTCAGGCTTCAGGGACCGAAACTTTTGTATTGGGTCTTAATAGAAATGAAACCAATTTTGAGGTTGCCAAACGGGAAAATTCGGTAATCTATATGGAAGAGGATTATAAAGTAACCTATAATGGTTTTGATCCTAATTCTCCCGAATCTTTTATAGGGATGACTTTAATGCAGGAGGAATATCTTAACCAGAGTATTCTCTTAGCCGATTTGATTCAGAAAAAATTTACTAACGATCTTCAGCGTAAAAACAGAGGGGTAAAAGAAGGTGCCCTAATTGTATTGCACCAAACGTATATGCCCAGCGTTTTGGTTGAAGTTGGTTTCTTAACCAATGATAGTGAAGGAGCGTTTTTAAATAGTGTTGCCGGACAAAATAAAATGGCAAATGCTATTGTAGATGGAATTTTAGGTTATGGTAACCAAATTAATTTATCTGCGATAGAAAGTATAAACCAGTCTCATCCAAAAGTACCAAAATCGGCTTCAGGCGTAAGTATAGACGGTAAACCAGCAGATTATTACAAAGGAATAATATTTAGTGTTCAGCTCGCGGCAGGCGCTAAAAAACTAGAAACGAAATCCTATAATTTTAAGGGACTTAATGACGTTTTTAGAAAAAAAGAGGGAAAACTCTATAAATATTATCTTGGTGAGACTTCCAGTTATTTGGATATTCAGAAAGTTCATCAAAAAGCAATAAATAAGGGCTACCGCAATAGTTATATCGTAGCCTTTAAAAATGGAGAGAAGATTACAGTTAATGAGGCGTTAAAAACTAATCTCAATTAGAGGACTTTCCTATATTTATCCCTAAATTTGTTTGCATAAATAAAATTACTAGCTTTTGAAAATTTCTAATGAGGTTAAAACCGCTATCCTTGCTATAGTCGCTATTGTACTATTAATTTTTGGATATAGCTTTCTAAAAGGTAAGAACTTACTTGATTCCAGTCGAACATTTTACGCTGTTTACGACGAGGTTGAAGGATTATCACCATCATCTGCGGTTACCATAAATGGGTTAAAAGTAGGCCAGGTTACAGATATTAATTTCCTAAATAAACAAGGACAACTATTAGTGACGTTTACGGTGGAAAAAGATTTCAATTTTTCTAAAAACAGTACGGCCCAGGTTTATGGGGGAGGAATTATTGGTGGAAAATCTTTAGCCATTGTACCGGAATATGAATCGGAGAGTATAGCAAAATCGGGAGATACCCTTCAGAGTAATGTTGAAGAAGGCATTATGGAACTGGTGAATGAAAGACTTACGCCACTTCAGCAGAAATTAGAGCGTACCGTAGTAAGTGCAGATTCCCTGTTAACGTCGATCAATGATCTTTTAAATGATAGTACGACCTATAATATCAATAATACATTTAAAAACCTGAATCAAACCATGCGCTCTTTAAAGAGTACAAGTGGGGCTTTAGAAGGTATAGTACAGGGAAATGCTGAAAATTTAAATCAGACTTTTGATAACCTTAATACCATGTCTGGTAACTTTAAAACAGTTTCAGATTCTTTAAAAGCTATAAATCTTGGGCAAATTACTGATGATTTAGAAACTGTAGTAGCCGACTTTAGGGGAATTGCGGATAATTTGAATAATGGTGAAGGAACAGCAGGAAAGCTGCTTAATGATGATAAAGTGTACAATAATTTAGATCGCGCTACCAAACAACTGGAAGAATTACTTCAGGATATAAAACTAAACCCAAAACGTTATGTTCATTTTTCTGTTTTTGGGAAAAATCCCGGGCCTTACGACGAGCCTAAGGATTCTTTAAAATAACCGCGGTATGCAAATCGTAGCACAGATTTTATTTTTAATAGCTTTGGTCTTTGGTATAGCCTTTTTTGTAAGGAATATTAAAAGAATGCTCAGAAATATAAAACTGGGCAAGACCATCGACCGGTCAGATCACTCTTCAGAGCGTTGGTCCAAAACTTTAAGGATTGCTTTTGGACAGAGCAAAATGGTTAAAAAACCAGTTTCCGGTTTTTTACATGTAATTGTTTATCTGGGCTTTATTATAATCAATATAGAAGTTTTAGAGATTATTATTGATGGTCTTTTTGGTACTCACCGTATACTTTCTTTTATGGGAAGTTTCTATAACGTTCTCATAGGGATTTTTGAGGTTTTAGCATTGCTCGTACTTGTAGGGGTGATTATTTTCTGGATTCGAAGAAACGTTCTTAATATTTATCGGTTTTTGAGTAGGGAACTAAAAGGCTGGCCTAAAAACGATGCTAATTACATTCTTTATTTTGAAATGGTGCTGATGAGCCTTTTTTTGATCATGAATGCGACTGATTATCAGCTTCAGATAAGTGGAGCGGCCCATTACGCGCATGAAGGCGGAATTATTGGAGGTTTTCCTATAAGTCAGTTTATTGCTCCATTGTTCGAAAGTTTATCCAACAGTACTTTAATTATTATTGAAAGAGCCGCTTGGTGGTTACATATACTGGGAATTTTATTTTTTCTGAATTACTTATATTATTCAAAACACCTTCATATTCTTTTAGCCTTTCCTAATGTGTATTTCTCTAAACTAAAACCAAAAGGAGAAATGGATAATCTGGAAGCTGTTAAAAAAGAAGTTGCTCTGATGATGGATCCCAATGCAGATCCTTTTGCGGCGCCTGCGGAAGGTGAGGAAGAAGGGGAACCGGAGAAATTCGGAGCTTCAGATGTAATGGATCTAAATCAGGTACAACTACTAAATTCGTATACCTGTACCGAGTGTGGGCGCTGTACCGCAGAATGTCCTGCTAATCAAACCGGTAAAAAATTGTCTCCACGAAAGATCATGATGGATACCAGAGACCGTTTGGAAGAAGTTGGAAAGAATATTAATAAAAACGGCAAGTTTGAAGATGATGGCAAGCAATTGCTGGATGACTATATATTAAGGGAAGAGCTTTGGGCATGTACAACATGTAATGCCTGTGTAGAAGCCTGCCCGGTAGGTATCGATCCGCTTTCTATTATTTTAGATATGCGAAGATACCTGGTAATGGAGCAAAGTGCCGCTCCTAACGAGTTAGCTACATCGTTAACCAATATTGAAAACAATGGCGCTCCCTGGCCTTATAATCAAATGGATCGATTAAATTGGGCTAAAGAAAATTAATTGAAATTATAGAATTTTAGGACTATGGCAGAAGCGATTAAAGTGCCAACCATGGCAGAATATATGGCTGAAGGTAAAAAACCTGAAGTACTGTTTTGGGTTGGCTGTGCAGGAAGTTTTGACGATCGTGCCAAAAAAATAACTAAAGCCTTTGTAAAACTTTTGTACGAGGCAGGGGTTGATTTTGCAGTATTAGGAACAGAAGAAAGCTGTACCGGTGATCCTGCAAAACGTGCCGGGAACGAGTTTTTATTCCAGATGCAGGCAGCGACGAATATCGAGGTTTTAAATGGCTATGAGATTGAAAAAGTAGTTACCGCATGCCCTCACTGCTTTAATACCATTAAAAACGAATATCCTTCCCTAGGTGGCAATTACCAGGTAATGCACCATACGCAATTCCTTAAATCCTTGCTTAACGAAGGGCGATTAAAGGTTGAAGGCGGTAAATTTAAAGGGAAACGTATTACTTTTCATGATCCCTGTTATTTAGGAAGGGCGAATGGAGAGTATGAAGCTCCTCGTGATCTTCTTAAAAAACTGGAAGTTGAACTCATCGAAATGCGTAAGTGCAAAAGCAACGGATTATGTTGTGGTGCAGGGGGTGCACAAATGTTTAAAGAGCCGGAACCTGGCGATAAAGACGTTAATGTTGCCCGAACCGAGCAGGCGATGGCAACAAAGCCTGAAGTAATCGCTGCAGGTTGTCCTTTTTGCAACACGATGATGACAGATGGAGTTAAAAGTAAAGAAAAAGAAGACAGTGTATCGGTTATGGATGTTGCCGAAATGATTGCAACCGCCAAAGACCTGTAATTGAAATACTTAAAAATAAATTCCTTTAAAGCTATTTTTTTTTTTTTGAAATCTGGCAGCTTTTTTGCGACTATTTTTAAAAGATTTAGCTAAAAAAATAAAATCACCACCACATTATGTTAGTACCCTTTGAGTCCTTACCTGAAGATTCCCGTGTTTGGATTTATCAGTCCAATCGCTCTTTTACCGATGAAGAGCTAGTGGAGATCAAACAAAAATTAGATGAATTTTTAACGCAATGGACGGTACACGGTTCCAACCTTAAGGCCGGTTACGATATTAAATATAAACGATTTATTACCATTGCTTTGGATCAGGAAGTTAATGCAGCTTCAGGATGTTCAATTGATGCTTCAGTTAGATTTATTCAAAGTCTTGAGCAACAATATAATGTTGATTTATTAGACAAGATGAACGTGTCTTTTAAACAGGGTGAATTTGTGGCCTACAAAACACTAACCGACTTTAGGAAAATGGCAAAAAATAAGTCGGTTTCCCCTAATACCATTGTCTTTAATAATCTCGTAAATAATAAAGCTGAGTATCTTTCAGATTGGGAAGTTCCTGCATCAGATAGTTGGCATAAGCGATTTATGAGCTAATGATGTTAAGAACCATTTTCAGGTTATTCTTACCAACATTTTTATTTCTCTTTGTTTTTAGAGTATCTGCGCAAAACGGAAGCACTCCTGATCCGTTATTGACTAAAGATAGTTTAGCACAAAAAAGATGGGTAGAAAGTGTCTATTCCGGTTTTTCTCTTGAAGAAAAATTAGGGCAATTATTTATGGTAGATGTTTTTTCGAATGGAAGTGAAGCCGGTATTCAAAAAGTAAGGGATCTCATTAAGCAAAATCATATTGGTGGAGTGATTTTCTCGAAAGGAGGCCCTGGTAGAGAGGCCAGGATAACTAATGAATTTCAGGAATTAAGTAAAACGCCTCTCCTGGTAGGTATGGATGCTGAATGGGGACTGGCCATGCGCCTGGATTCCACTTTTGCCCTTCCCTGGAATATGACTTTAGGCGCTATTCAGAATAATAAATTAATTGAAGAAGCCGGTGCAGCCATTTCCAGGCACACCAAAAGACTTGGTATTCATATTAATTTTGCTCCGGTAGTCGATATTAATACCAATCCGCTTAACCCCATCATCGGCAATCGTTCCTTTGGGGAAAACAAAATAAACGTTACAGAAAAAGCGCTGGCATTTATGCGCGGGATGCATCGAGAAGGTATATTATCGAGCGCAAAACATTTTCCAGGTCACGGTGATACCGATCAGGATTCCCATAAAACCTTACCATCGGTAAATTTTCCCAAAGAACGCATTGAAGGGATAGAATTATATCCTTATCGAGAGTTGATTAAGGACAGTCTTAGCAGTGTGATGGTAGCCCATTTAAATGTGCCAGCATTGGGTACTCAGGAAGGAAGGCCTACTTCGCTTTCTAAAAAAGTAGTAACCGAAATGCTTCGCGAAAATCTACAATTTAAAGGTTTGATTTTTACCGATGCTTTGAATATGCGTGGTGCTTCCAACTATGATGAACCGGGAGAAATTGATTTAGCTGCTTTTAAGGCTGGCAACGATATTTTATTAATTTCTGAAAATGTTCCTAAATCTATAGAAAAACTGAAATCGGCTTATCTCTCAGGTGAAATAACCGAAGATCGTTTGGCGTATTCCGTAAAAAAAATCTTAAAGGCTAAATATAAAGCTGGCTTAAACCATTATAAGCCCATTGAAGAACATTTCCTTTATGAAGAACTCAATAGTGTTCGGGATGATGCTTTATATGAAAAATTAATGGAAAATGCCATGACTTTAATTAGAAATAATAAAGGAATGGTTCCTATTAAACACCTGAATAAGCAGCGAATAGCTTATGTTCAATTAGGAGATGACGACGGTACGGCTTTTCTTCAGCAATTAAAAAAATACACGAAAGTAGATCATATTTCTGCAGAAAAATTACCCGATCTTTTATACAAGCTTAAGGATTATAACTATGTAATTATTGGTTTCCATAAGAGTAATGAGAATCCGTGGAAATCATATCGATTTAGTAGTAAAGATTTGTTGTGGTTGCATGAAATTGCGAGAGAAAACAATACATTATTGTCAGTTTTCACAAGTCCATATTCTCTTCTGGACATTCACAGTACGACGAATCTGCAAAGTATTTTGGTGGCCTATCAAAATAGTGAAGTAGCTCAGAAAAAAGCAGCACAGGTAATTTTTGGAGCTATAGGAGCCAAAGGAAAATTACCGGTAAGCACCGGAATTGAATTCCCGGAAGGTACCGGTTATGATACAAGAGCGATTGAACGTTTAAGCTACGGTGTTCCCGAAACGGTAGGAATGAATTCTTTTAAATTAAAAAAGATCGATTCTATCGTTAATTATGCTATCGCCAAAAAAATGACTCCTGGCGCGCAGGTTTTAGTAGCTAGGAAAGGTAAGGTTATTTATAGTAAAAATTTCGGATTTTACACTTACGAGCATATCAAACCGGTATCGGACACTTCTGTTTATGATTTGGCATCATTAACTAAGATTTTAGCAACGCTTCCATTGGTTATGGAACAGGTGGAAAAAGGAATCATTGATTTCGATACGACCTTGGGCGAGATGATGCCTGTTTTTAGAGGTACCAATAAGGAAAACATAAGATTGCAGGATATGCTAATGCATTATGCGCGCTTAAAAGCATGGATTCCATTTTACGTACCAACGATAGATGCCGTAACCAAAAGACCGTCTACATTATATTATCATGAAACTGCAGACGATCGTTTTAATACTCAGGTAGCTGATCACATGTTTATAAGGGAAGACATGCAGGATACCATTGTCGATATTATTGCCAAAAGTGATTTAAACCGAAAACAGGAATATAAGTATAGTGATTTACCTTTTTATATCCTTAAATATTATTTAGAGGGCTATTATAAAACCAACCTTAACAATTTAACCCAAGACAGGTTTTATACCTCTTTAGGAGCTAATTACACTGGATATTTACCGCTTACGAGGTTTCCTTTGGATGAAATAATCCCTACCGAGAATGATAAATTATGGCGCGGCCAACTGGTACACGGCTATGTTCATGATCAGGGTGCGGCTATGCAGGGTGGTATTGGCGGTCATGCAGGGCTATTTAGTAATGCCAATGATGTTGCTAAAATTATGCAAACCTATTTACAGGGGGGATCCTACGGTGGTGAAAAGTATCTAAAACCTGGTACCATTGAAAAATTTAATACTTGTTATTATTGCAAAGAAAATGTAAGGCGTGGGGTAGGTTTCGACAAACCACAAATTAGAGGCGGTGGCCCTGCCTGCTCCTGTGTTTCAAAAAGTAGCTTTGGGCATAGTGGATTTACCGGAACATTTGCGTGGGCAGATCCCGAAGAAGAATTGGTTTATATATTTTTATCGAATAGGGTTTATCCCGATTCTACAAACAGAAAACTGATTTATGAAGATATTCGAACCAAAATTCAGCAGGTTATTTATGATGCTATCGATTATTAAGGAAAACTGCCCAAAATTGATTAAATTGAATCGGATATCACCGGTTTTAAAAACGCATTAATGAGAATAGCAATTGTTTGTTATCCCACCTTTGGTGGTAGTGGAGTAGTAGCTACAGAGCTTGGTTTAGCACTTTCCAGAAGAGGTCATGAAGTTCATTTTATAACTTACAAACAGCCGGTAAGACTCGATCAACTTTCCAGCAGTGTTAAATTTCATGAAGTTCATGTACCAAAATATCCACTTTTTCATTATCAGCCATACGAGCTTGCCTTAAGCAGTAAACTGGTAAATATGGTTAAATTACATGATATAGAAGTGCTACATGTGCACTATGCAATTCCGCATGCCTACGCTGGTTATATGGCTAAAAAGATGCTGGAAGAACAAGGGATAAATATTCCCATGGTAACTACGTTACATGGTACAGATATCACTTTGGTAGGAAATCATCCTTTTTATAAACCTGCAGTTACCTTTAGTATAAATGCAAGCGATATGGTAACCTCGGTTTCTGAAAGTTTAAAACAGGATACTCTGGATCTTTTTGAAATTAAAAAAGACATTAAGGTGATTCCCAATTTTATAGATGTATCTAAGTATCAGCAGAAAGCCTTTACGGATTGCCAACGTGAAATGATGGCCGAAGGTGATGAAAAAATTATTACACACATCAGCAATTTCAGGAAAGTAAAAAGGATACAGGATACGGTTAAGGTTTTCTATGAGATCCAGAAGAAAATAAAATCCCGATTAATGATGGTAGGGGAAGGACCAGAAAAAGAAAAAGCAGAAGCGCTGGCAGAAGAGCTTGGTATTCAGGATAAAGTAATGTTTTTAGGGCAAAGTCATGAAATTGATAAGATTCTCTGTTTTTCTGACTTATTTTTACTGACTTCAAAGAGAGAGAGTTTTGGACTGGCTGCATTGGAGGCGATGATCAACAGTGTACCGGTAATCTCTACAAATACCGGTGGATTACCCGAGGTAAATGAACAGGGCGTTTCGGGATATTTATGTGATGTAGGTGACATTAAAGAGATGGCTAAAAAAGCAATTTCAATTTTAAGTGATCATAACACGTTACGAACCTTTAAACAAAATGCTTATAAGGTGGCGGCGAGATTCGATATTAACCAAATTGTCCCGATGTACGAAGATTTATACACAGAACTTTTAGAAGAGAGTATAAAAAAAGTGGAAAATTAATTCCACTTTTTTCATATAAATATTCTTTAGATTTAAAACTGGTACCTTAATCCAATTGCAAAATCTGGTGAAAAATCATCGATAGCTCCGTAATCATCATGAAAGCCTAATTCAGGTCTAAGATCTAGAGACAATACCAAAGGGATATCAAAATTATACTCAATACCTATATCTCCTGCCAATAAAAGGTAAGCACCATCATTGTAGTAAGGCTCAAAACGGTCATCATCTAAATTTGCGATACCTGCACCGGCACCAACAAACCAGTTAAATCCTCCTTCTATATTCCATACCCACTGATACAAACCAACAAGTTTTACAATATCATAGTGTTTATGGTTTCTCCATCCTAAGTCGAATTCTAAGCGATTGTTATTGCTTCCTACAGCTCTTTGATAAGAAATTTCAGGTCCAAAACCATCATTACCACCAATTCGTAGCCCTAAAGCATTATCAGCAATTTCCTGTGCATTTACATTCGTAAATAAAGCAGATCCTAAAGCAACCATTGCAATTACTAAAAACTTCTTCATATTTTAATTTTATTGATTTAAGGACAAATTTAGTTTTTGAACTTATTTTTAAAAGCTTCCCGTCGCCAATCTATTGTTAATTATCTTTAAAAATCTGTTAAGTTGTTTAACCTATTTTGCTTACTTTTAAAGGCTGTATGGAAAAGAATCTTCAGCAATTAGCAGCACGTTTAGACGGCCAGTTATACGATGATAAATTATGGCGTTCTATTTATGCCACAGATGCATCGGTTTACCGAGAATTACCCTTAGCAGTTTGTTATCCAAAAAATAAGCAGGATTTAAAGGAGCTTATTCATTTTGCCAAAGAAAATAATACCTCGTTAATACCAAGAACGGCAGGTACTTCCCTGGCGGGACAGTGTGTAGGGAAAGGGATCGTCGTAGATGTCTCTAAACATTTCACAAAAATTTTAAGTCTCGATACCGTAAATAAAACGGTAAGCCTTCAACCAGGAGTAATTAGGGACGATCTAAATCGAATGCTAAAGGAACACGGACTTTTCTTTGGCCCTAATACTTCTACCTCTAATCGTTGCATGGTTGGCGGGATGGTAGGTAATAACAGTAGTGGAACTACCTCAATTAAATACGGTACAACCCGGGAAAAAACAGTGGCTTTAAAGACGATCCTTAGTGATGGTAGTGAGGCTGAGTTTAAGGCGGTCTCTAAACAAGAATTTCAGCAAAAGCTGAAATTAGATAATTTAGAGGGCAATATTTACAGAACTATTTTTGATATTCTTTCTTCAGAAGAAAATAAAAAAGAGATCATCGAAGAATTTCCCCCAAGGGAATTACATCGTCGGAATACTGGATATGCGATAGACGAATTGATTTATTCTGAAGTATTTTCTGAAGATTCTGCTGAACCAATAAATATTTGTCATCTTCTTGCCGGAAGTGAAGGAACTTTAGCCTTTACAACAGAGGTTACCTTGCAATTAGATGATTTACAACCTCCAGAGGCGGCGATGATCGCTTCGCATTATCGCAGTATCGAAGATTGCTTACAAGACGTAGCTTCGACCATGGAGCATTCCTTATTTACTTGCGAAATGATGGATAAAACCATTCTGGATTGTACCAAACAAAACATAAAATATCGTGAGAATCGATTTTTTATTGAAGATGATCCTGAAGCTATTTTGATGTTAGAGGTAAGGGCGAATACGGCTGATGAATTACAGGAGAAGACGCAAGGTTTACTGGAAACGCTGGAAGAAAATGGATTAAGCTATGCAAACCCAATTTTACATGGGGAACAAATAAACATGGCTTCAGAATTAAGAAAGGCAGGATTAGGCTTATTAGCAAATATCGTTGGTGATAAAAAAGCCGTAGCCTGTATCGAGGACACAGCCGTGGCCTTACCGGTACTGGCAGATTATATAAATGAATTTAGTCAAATCATGAAGGCCTATGGACAAAATGCCGTGTATTATGCACATGCCGGCGCCGGAGAACTTCATTTACGCCCGATTCTGGATCTTAAGAAAAAAGAAGATGTAGTGCTTTTTAGAAAAATCACTACAGATGTGGCGAAACTGGTAAAAAAATACAATGGTTCCATGAGTGGGGAGCACGGTGATGGTCGTGTTCGTGCTGAGTTCGTAGAAATGATGGTAGGCGCAAAAAATTATGCTCTTTTAAAACAGGTAAAGGCTACGTTTGATCCTCAAAACATCTTAAATCCCGGAAAAATTATTGATGCGCCGGCGATGGACACATCGCTAAGGTATCAGCCCGATCGAATAGAACCTGAAATAAAAACCCTGATGAATTTTGATGAAAATCAGGGAATATTACGTCTGGCCGAGCAGTGTAATGGTAGTGGAGATTGCAGAAAATCTGCTGATAGTGGCGGAACAATGTGTCCAAGCTATCGTGCTACCAAAGACGAAAAAGATACCACCAGGGCACGGGCTAATACCTTACGGGAATTTTTAACCAACTCAGATAAAGAGAATAAATTTAGCCACCAGGAGATCAAAGAAGCTTATGATCTTTGTTTAAGTTGTAAAGGTTGTAAAAGTGAATGCCCCAGTAGTGTAGATGTGGCTGCATTAAAGGCCGAATTTCAATATCAGTACCAAAAGGAATACGGTTTTTCGAATAGAAGCAGGGCTTTTGCTAATAATGGTAAAATGAATAAAATGGCTTCTAAAATTCCCGGACTGGCCAATTTTATGTTTGCCAATAGTATTACCGCTGGCCTGGCGAAAAAAGTGATGGGGGTAGCTCCACAAAGAAGTCTGCCAAAGTTGGCTAAAATTACTTTAGAAGCCTATTATAAAAAAAATAAAACACGCCTGGTTCCGAATAACCCCATAAAGTCGGTGTATTTTTTTAATGATGAATTTACCAATTATCTGGATGCTGAAATTGGAATCGATGCATTAGAATTGCTAAGTACACTAAATTATAAAGTATTATTTGTAGATCATGAAGAAAGTGGTAGGGCACATATTTCTAAAGGCTTTTTAGAAGAAGCAAAAACAATGGCCAATAAAAATATTTCAATCTTTAGTGATCTTGTTTCCGAAGAAACCCCTTTAATTGGCCTAGAACCTTCAGCTGTATTAACCTTTAGGGATGAGTATTTACGATTGGCAAACGATCGAAAAAAAGCTCAGGAATTAGCTGCTAATAGTTTTCTTATTGAAGAATTTCTAAAAAAAGAAATTGCTTTGGGAAATATTAAAGAAGAACAATTCACTTCCGAAGAGAAAAGCATAAAAATTCATGGCCACTGTCATCAGAAAGCTTTATCTAATACAGCGGTTACCTTTGATATTCTAAATTTACCAGTGAATTATAAGGTTACGATCATTCCTTCGGGATGCTGCGGAATGGCGGGAAGTTTTGGATATGAAAAAGAACATTATGAGGTAAGTATGGCCGTTGGGGAACAAACCTTATTTCCTGCGGTAAGGAAAGCCACTAAGGAAACAATTATCTCAGCAAACGGCACCAGTTGCAGGCATCAAATTTATGATGGCACGAAGCGTATTGCGGAGCATCCCGTAAGTATATTAAGGAAAGCGCTTAAAACTAATAATTAAGAAGTAGAAGCAGGGATGGATGTCAAAAAAATATTTTCATCCCTGCTTCTTTTTTAGTATTCCTTCTTTTTATTCTTCCAAACTTAAAAGAAAGGCGTTTTGGATTTAAAATAACAGACTCTATTAACCGCCAGTAATTGGTATTTTTTAGATAATAAATCTATTATTCCTTCAATATGCGGTTGATATTCATAATAGCATTCCCTTATTTTGAATTAGACACTGGACTATCTATCAGCTCGAATTTTAATGTAAGTTTTTGAATATTTTCTTCCTATTATTTGACTTAATCCCCTGAATAATAGTCTGATTTTGTAATTAAACGAGTATTTGGGTAAGTAATCGTGAATTTTTTTTAGAGAACATTTTATGCAGTAATATTGTGCTATGCTTCAATCTGAAGCTTGTTGGTTTAATCATTATAAGTTGCTTAAAATTAGAATGATATGAAGAAAAATTATCCTTTTCCAAGAAACTACAGCCTAAGCGTTTTTTCAATGCTATTTGTATTCTTTTTCAGTATAACTGGTTTATCTGCACAGGTAGGGATAGGAACTGCAAATCCTGATCCTTCGGCTATTTTGCATATTCAAAGTACGAATAAAGGAGTTTTATTACCGAAAGTTGATTTACAAAACCTAACCGATAAGTATACTGTTAGTAATCCTAAAGAGGGTTTACTGGTCTAT
>NZ_JBSXOK010000046.1:0-18816 GCF_056859415.1 Zunongwangia sp. L-65 | reverse complement strand
TCTTCGAATTCTCTTCAATATCAACACTCGAAGTAACATTCTTTCGTGAAAAGATTTCTCGACTCCACTTTGTTTCGGTCAAAATGACAACGAATTTTAGATCTAATTCAAAGTTTAAGATCCGACATTAATTTTCAAATTAACAAATTAGTACATTTTCAAATTAATTGATCTCACTTCTAATTTTTTTTGAATTCTCTTCAATATCAACACTCGAAGTAAAATTCTTTCGTGAAAAGATTTCTCGACTCCACTTTGTTTCGGTCGAAGTGACAACTCATTTCAAGAATAATTCAAAATTTAAGATCCGACATTAATTTTCAAATTTTCGCATTAACACATTTTCAAATTAACTGATCTCAGTTCTAGTTACTCCTTCTCAAAAATGCTTATCGCATAACCACCACCTGGCGCTGAAGTCAGTTTTAAAGTTGACTTGCTGGTTACGCTTTTCTTAGTGATTTTATAAGCTTGCGGATTGGTTTTATAATCAGCGTCTTTAGCATCTGCATAAATAGTAGCTTCATACTTTTTACCATCTTCTAAGAAATCAAGCTTAATTTTTGATGTTCTTGGTGTGGTGCCATTTAAGTTTCCTACAAACCAGTTTTCAGTTCCTTTGGCTTTACGGGCTACAGTGATGTATTCTCCCGGCTCTGCTTCTATGTACTTGCTTTCATCCCAATCTAACGCTACATCCTTTATAAACTGAAAAGCATCTGGAAAACGCTTGTAATTTTCAGGAAGATCTGCTGCCATTTGCAACGGACTATACATAGTTACATAAAGTGCCAACTGATTGGCCAAGGTAGAATTTACATGGGAGTTATTATCAGGATTGATCTTACTAATATCCATTTCAAAAATTCCCGGTGTGTAATCCATAGGTCCGCCAATTAAACGGGTAAAAGGTAAAATGGTTACGTGATTTGGCTTAGACCCCCCAAAGGCCTGGAATTCTGTTCCTCTAGCCGATTCGTTACCAATTAAATTGGGCCATGTTCTGCGTAAACCTGTTGGTCTTACCGCTTCGTGCGCATTTACCATAATATGATAATCGGCTGCTTTTTTTACGGCATACAGAAAGTGATTGATTGCCCACTGCCCGTAGTGATGCTCACCACGTGGAATAATATCCCCAACATATCCGCTTTTAACCGCAGGATAATCATATGTATTCATAAACTGGTACGCGGTATCTAAGTGACGCTCGTAGTTACGAATGGCACCAGAAGTTTCATGATGCATGATCATTTGCACCCCTTTAGATTCAGCATACTTTTGGATTCCTTCTACATCAAAATCCGGATACGGAGTTACGAAGTCAAAAACATAATCTTTGGAATGTCCAAACCAATCTTCCCAGCCTACATTCCATCCTTCAACCAATACGCCATCAAAACCATTTTCGGCAGCAAAATCTATATACTCTTTTACGTGCGCTGTATTAGCACCATGTTTTCCGTTAGGTTCGGCATTTTCAAAATCGGTCTCACCCAATTTTACTGATGGAAACTCATCGGTATAATTCCACGTACTTTTACCGGTAATCATTTCCCACCAAACACCAACATACTTCATTGGTTTGATCCACGAAGTATCTTCAATTTTATTAGGTTCATTAAGATTCAAGGTAATGTTGGATGCTAAAATATCAGTAGCATCATCGCTTACCATTATCGTTCTCCAGGGAGAAACTGCAGGTGCCTGAATATATCCTTTATTCCCTATAGCATCGGGCGTTAACCAGGATTCAAAAACAAGACTATTTTCATCCAAATTCAGGTTCATTAATGAATATTCTTTTAAAGCTGCTTCGTGCAGATTGATATACAATCCATCTTCCGTTTTCATCATTAAAGCAGTTTGTACTGCCGACTTTGAAAACTGGGTTTGAGAGGCATTTCCAACCCAAGCTTCGTCGAATTTGCTACTAATTTCTGAAAGTTTAGACGTCGTGTAATCATATTCCTGAGAGTCGTAATCTCCCGGAAGCCAATACGCCGTATGATCGCCCGTCATTGCAAATTGCGTATGCTCTTCTTTAATTATGAAATACACCAGGTTTTCTTGTTGCGGGAATTCATATCGAAACCCTAAACCATCGTTGAACATGCGGAAACGAATGATCATTTTTCGATCTGTTGACGACTGATCTAAGGTAACCGCCAACTCGTTATAATGATTTCTGATTTTGGCCTGTTCTCCCCAAACCGGAGTCCATATTTTATCAAAACTCGATGTTTTTGTATCAGAAATTTCAAACTCATTCATCAAAGAGGTTGAATCATCCTGTAGTTCTAAACCAAGTGTACTGGTTTTTATCACTTCTTCTCCTTTATAAAATAATTGATATGCGGGAGTTCCGTTTTCTTTTAAACTGAATTTCATCTCAAGATTACCATTAGGAGATGTTAATTCCTGTGCCTGTAATCCAAAAACAGAAATACAAATTGTAATTACTGTAATAAACTTTTTCATATCTAAAATTTTAGCTTTTTATGATATTTTGTACCTCAATCGCTTCTCCGTTTAATAACACGGTCATTGGCTCGTTTCCATCTACAGAAAAGGTAGTTTCGTTTTTACCTATATTGATCTTTAAAATCTGATTTCTAAAATTGATTTTAAAACTGAAACTATTCCATTGTTCCGGTAATTGAGGCGTAAAAGATAATTTCCCTTCTACTACGCGCATCCCACCAAAACCTTCTACAATACTCATCCAGGTTCCTGCCATACTTGTAATGTGACAACCTTCTTTCACTTCATGATTATAATCATCCAAGTCTAATCGCGAAGTCCTTAAATAGAAGGTATATGCCTGTTCCGTTCTACCCAATTTCGCAGCCTGAATACTATGTACGCAAGGAGACAAAGATGATTCATGTACAGTAATGGGTTCGTAGAAATCAAAATGTTTTTTCAGGTTTTCTTGGGAAAAATGATCTTCAAAGAAATAAAACCCCTGAAGGACATCAGCCTGTTTTATATAGCAGCTTCTTAAAATACGGTCCCAACTCCAATTTTGGTTAATTGGGCGCTGTTTTTTAGTAAGCGTACTAACCGGCTTGATCTCTTTATCCAGGAAACCATCCTGCTGTAGATACACCCCGAATTCTTCAGAATATGGAAAATACATATTTTCAGCAACCTCTCCCCATTTCGCTATTTCTTCAGCTTCTAAATTGGTTTTATCCATAATTCGAGTATAATCTTCAGCATAGTCTGCCTTAATTTTCTCGATATTTTCTATACAATATTCGATACACCATTTCGCTAAATAATTGGTGTACCAGTTATTGTTCACATTATTTTCATATTCGTTTGGTCCAGTAACTCCAAGAATTACATACTTATTCTTGTCTTTACTAAAGTTTGCTCTTTGTTGCCAGAATCTAGCGATCGCGATCATTACTTCCAGTCCCATTTCTGGCACGTAACTATAATCATCAGTAAAACGAACATAATTGTAAATGGCAAAAACCATCGCACCGTTTCGATGAATTTCTTCAAACGTGATTTCCCATTCGTTATGGCTCTCTTCGCCATTCATCGTTACCATTGGGTAAAGCGCCGCACCATTAGTAAACCCTAATTTTTGCGCATTTTCTTTCGCCTTTTCTAAATGATTATAACGATAAGTCAGTAAATTCCGAGCTACCTGCTGATCTTTAGTCGCCATGTAAAACGGAATACAATACGCCTCGGTATCCCAATAGGTACTTCCACCATATTTCTCGCCTGTAAATCCTTTTGGACCTATATTTAATCGCTCGTCTTTTCCTAAATAGGTTTGATTTAGTTGAAAAATATTAAAACGAATCCCCTGTTGTGCCTTCACATCACCATCGATGGTAATATCGGCCATTTCCCAGATCTGCGCCCAGGCCTCTTTTTGTTCCTGCAGTAATTTCGCAAAACCTGATGTTGTGGCTTTATCAAGCACATTTTTTGCTGCTTCAACTAAAGAATCCTTACTATGGTTCATATCCGTTACATAACCGGCATATTTTTGAAGCGCAATTCTCTCTCCTCTATTCACTTTTACTGCATACGAAATACTTACCTGATCTTCAGTTTTCTCTACTTCTCCTTCTACCTGAAGTTTTTCATCATCTAGGCTAATTTGAGACTGCATATAGGTACCTACATGATATTCTGTTTTTAAAGTTTTAGAAACCACAAAAGCCTGATCGTTTTCAGTGTTCACTTCTAAAGTCTGCCAAAAACGCTCTTCCCAGTTTGCATCGCGATTAGTGATCCCTCCATCAAGATATGGTGTGAATTTTACTACTGCATCGGCATTTAATACCTCAACTTCATAATTTATGACTCCTAATTCATCATTTACAATAGATAAAAAACGAATAGCTGTAACTCTTACTTCAAGGTCATTGGGCATCACCGCTACAAAGCTTCTTCGGTGAAAGCCTTCTTTCATATTCAGTTCACGCACAAAATCTTTTACCTCTTTACAGGTATTTAGATCCAGGGCCTCTTCGTTAATAGCGACATTAATTCCTATCCAGTTGGGTGCATTTAATACTTTAGCGAAATATTCCGGATATCCATTTTTCCACCAACCTACTTTTGTTTTATCGGGGTAAAAAACACCGGCGATATAGCTCCCCTGAAAGGTGTCGCCAGAGTATTGCTCTTCAAAATTGGCCCGTTGCCCCATAGCGCCGTTACCAATACTGAATAAACTTTCAGAAGATTCTACACGCTTGGCATCAAAACCTTCTTCTATAATGGACCATGCATCTGGTTTAATATAATCCTGATTCATTGTTGATATTATTTATTTTTGGAGTAGATTTTTTAAAAATTCGATCGAGATTTCAGTAAAATCATTGAAGATATAATCGGCTTCATGTAGTGTTTTTTTATCACCAATCCCGATACTGGTCATTTGTCCCTTATTTGCCGCCTGAATCCCGGCTACAGAATCTTCGAATACAATACAATCTTGCGGAGCAACTTTCAGCTTTTCAGCAGCGATAAGAAAAACTTCTGGATCTGGTTTCGCTTTGCTTACATCCGTACCATCCACGATGGCATTAAAACCATCTTTCAAATCGATTTTTTCTAAAATATGACGAGCATTTTTACTGGCCGATCCTAATGCGTAGGGAGTGTTATTTTCATTTAAATAATCGAGTACTTTTTGAACTCCTGGAAGCACTTCACCTTTATCCATCTTATTTACATAAGATAGATAGTTTTCATTTTTAAGTTGCATTTGTCGATTAAACTCATCTTCGGTAAGCTCTCTATTTCCCCAGTTCAGTATTTTTTTAAGCGAATCTACCCTGCTTACTCCTTTTAATTCTTCATTCTGTTCTTTGGTAAAATCGAAACCTAAATCATTTGCCAGTTTTTTCCAGGCCAGAAAATGAAATTTTGCTGTATCTACGATTACACCATCAAGATCGAATATGATAGCTTTTTGATTCATTTTAGTAGTATGTTTCTTAAATTTTCAGTTAGTCTCACTTCGCAACTTCTTCGTCTACGTCGTCTATTCTTAAGGTAAGGACTGCGGCAATCATAAAGGCTACACCACTCATCATTAATGCATAAATAGGATCTCCACCGTAAAGATACTTTACCATTGGGCCACCAATAATAGCATTCACGATTTGAGGAATTACAATAAAGAAGTTAAAGATTCCCATATACACCCCCATTTTTCGAGGCGGAATTGCTCCGGCTAAAATGGCATAAGGCATCGCAAGAATACTTGCCCAGGCAATACCAACACCCACCATACTTAAAATTACCCAGTTTTCATTAGGCATGATATAAATAGAGAGCAAACCTGCCCCACCAATAATCAATGAAATGATATGTGTGTTTTTTCGGCCTACTTTTTTGGCAATTACCGGTAAGAAAAACGCAAAAACTGCAGACACAGCATTATAAACTCCAAACAGGATTCCCACCCAATCACCGGCATCCTGGTAGGCTTCACTACTGGAATCCGAAAGTGGTAATCCATAGATGTGATGCGCAATGGCCGGGGTAGCAAATACCCACATACCGAACAAACCAAACCATGAGAAAAACTGCACCCAACTAAGCTGACGCATCGTATGAGGCATTTTTACAAAATCGGTAAAAATATCGGTGATTTTAGATTTTTCTTCATCAGGAACTAGGGCTCCTGGCTTATCCTCCTGTGCGTGAAAGTGTTCCAGTTCTTCCGGGCTGTATTCTTTGGTCGTAAAAACAGTAATTAAAATACTTACCACCAAAATAACCGCACCAATGATAAAAGATAATAGAAGATTTAAAGGAATTTCACCTTCCGCGGCTCTATTGGTAAAACCAAACCAGTTAGTTAATACGTAAGGCAACCATGATCCAACAACAGCACCAATACCAATCAATACCGTTTGTATACTAAAGCCTAAGGTTCGTTGATCGCTGGGAAGATTATCGGCAACAAGTGCTCTAAAAGGTTCCATGGCTACGTTAAAAGACGCATCCATGATCATAAGCATCCCTGCTCCCACCCATAAAGACGGCATAATGGCGATAAACAAGTCGGCATTTGGCATTAGCACCAAACCAATGGCGGCTAAAATTCCCCCGGTTAGGAAAAATGGGCGACGTCTCCCCAATTTGGTCCAGGTACGATCACTATAATAACCAATAATAGGCTGAACAATCAAACCTGTAACAGGAGCGACAATCCAAAACCAAGAGAGATGCTCGACCTCTGCACCAAAAACCTGAAGGATACGGCTGGCATTTGCATTTTGTAATGCGAATCCCATTTGAATCCCGAGAAATCCGAATGTCATATTCCAAATTTCCCAGAAACTTAATCTGCGTTTCTGCATATCGTAATATTAGAAGGTTACGATAAGCACTAAGACTTATCAAAACTTATTTTAGTTAGGAAGTAAAAATATAAGTTCTGATAAATTAACTAATTTGGCGATAAATATAGCTAATAATTTAAAGATTATGGTATTAAATAATTATTTTGTTGATTCTCGTTCAATTAAACCGGTATCTACGATAATGGTTTTATAGCTTTCTTCCTCTTCAGGAGACTTTTCTAATTTTTCGATTAATAATCGTGCTGCTTCCTCTCCCATGCGGCTTCCATGCTGACTAATAGTGGTCAAACTGGGAATAAAACGTTTGGATAATTCGCCATCGGTAAAGCCTATCACCTGTACATCTTCGGGCACTTTTTGGCCCTTTTCCTGAACGGCTCGCACTGCTGCTGCGGCAAAATGTTCGTTAACTGCAAAAAGCGCATCAAAATTGGATTCTTTTACAAAGGCTGAAATTTCATATTCTACCTTATCCATATGCTCGATTTTAAGGATGCTTTTCTGGTTCACCATAAAGCCATTTTCTTGGAGAGCCTGGGTATACCCTAAGGTTCTTAATTTCCCCACGCTTATATAATCAACTGTGGAAATAATCCCTATGTTTTTAGCTCCTTTATCGATTAAGCATTGCACTGCTTTTTTTGCACCTTTTACATCATCTATAATTACTTTATCTGAAGGAACCTCCTCTACAGATCGATCAAAAAGCACCAGAGGCATTCCTTGATTAACCACTTCGGTTAAATGGTGATAATCGCCCTTTTGCATGGTTTCTTTCGCTACCGACAAAATGAAACCATCGATACTACCGTTAGCCAACATCTCCATATTCAGCACTTCCTTATCAAAACTATTATCTGAAAGACAAACAATTACGCTATACCCTTTTTCATTAGCAATATGCTCTATTCCACTAATAACCGTAGTAAAAAAATGGTGTACAATTTCAGGAATAACAACCCCAATAGTTTTTGTCTTCCGATTTTTAAGACTAAGTGCAATGTTATTGGGTTTATAGTTATATAATTTAGCAAAAGCCTGCACTTTTTGCCTCGTATCTTCTCCTATTTCCGGGCTGTCCCGAAGTGATTTTGAAACCGTTGAAATCGATACATCTAATTCTTTAGCAATTTGTTTTAACGTAAGTTTTGGCCTCATAAAATTCAGTCTTCACTATTATCTGTGCTCTTCCCTTCAAAAATACTACAAAAACATGGTTTAAATTAGGGTTTTGACATTTTAAAGCCCTAAAAAACGAAAAGTTGTCAACACTACAACGTTGTAGTGAGGGTTCGTTGAAATATCCTCAAAAAAAGAACTTAAAATTTATATAATTTTAACCTCAGGAAGTAAAAATATAAAGTTTATAATCTAAGTAAAATTCAATAGGGAAATTTATGAAAACATTTATTAAAAGCACATTGTTTTTGCTGTTCATGCTACCGATGAGCTTTTTTGCCCAGAATTCTGTTTCGGGAACGGTGACAGAAACCGCAACCGGAATGCCGGTGCCGGGAGCAAACGTAATTGTGAAAGGAACCAGCAATGGAACCATTACAGATTTTGATGGTTTATACACTATCGAAAACCTTGTAGCTGGAGATACTATCGCTTTTTCATTTTTAGGGTTTTCTACTAAAGAAATCGCATTCACAGGACAAGAAACTATTAATGTGCAATTAGACGAAGACCAGGCTACACTAGATGAAGTGGTGGTGGTTGGATATGGTACCGTTCGTAAAAAAGATGCAACAGGTGCCGTAAACCAGGTTTCTACTGAAGATTTTAACCAGGGACAGGTAAATACTGCAGGACAGTTAATCACCGGTAAAATTGCCGGGGTTACCGTAACTTCTGGTGGTGGAGCACCTGGCGAGGGCCAGAATATTAATATTCGTGGAATTGGATCTATTTCTTTAAATAGCTCTCCGCTATACGTGGTAGATGGTATTCCTTTGGATAATAGTAATGTAGGTGGATCTAGAAACCCGCTAGATTTTATCAATCCAAACGATATCGAGAGTATGACCGTCTTAAAAGATGCGTCTTCTACGGCGATCTATGGTTCTCGTGCTGCCAATGGTGTGGTTTTAATTACCACTAAAAAAGGTAAAGGACAGGAATTTAAGTTCAACTATGCTGGAAACACTACCGTATCCAGACCTACAAACTATGTAGATGTGATGGATGCCGATGAATTTAGAAATTTGGTGAACCAGGTTGGAAACGAAGCGGCTATTGCTCGCCTAGGCAATGCTAATATGAACTGGCAAAAAGAAATCTATTCTGAGGCAATTGGTTTTGATCATAATTTAAGTACTACCGGAAATATTGGCGGATTTATGCCTACCCGGGCTTCGGTTGGATATACCGATCAGGATGGTATTTTATCAGGAGATAACTTTTCAAGAACTACAGGGTCTGTAAGCTTACGACCAAGTTTTATGGATGGCCATTTAAAATTTGAGATTAACGGACGTGGAATGTACACAGAAAACACATTTGCCAACCGTGATGCCATCGGTACCTCTGTAGATTATGATCCTACACAGCCCATCTACGACGCTAATTCACCTTTTAGCAACTATAATTCATGGTTGGTATATAGTGAAGACGCTGATAGATATGTACTAAATAACCTGGCTCCGGTGAATCCGATTGCGTTGATTAACGAAAAAGACGATTCTGCTGAAGTACGTCGCTTTATAGGAAATGCTAAAGTAGACTATAAGCTCCATTTCTTTCCAGATGTAACAGCTACGGTAAATATTGGTCTTGACAAAACAAATAGTCACGGAAGAACGATAGTTTCTGAAAACATGCCATCTTCCCAATTAGACTGGAACGGTTCTTATTCTAATTACACCAACAACTCTACCAATAAACTTTTTGATGCTTATTTAACCTATGATAAGGATTTTAAGGATCATAGTTTAAATGCTGTATTAGGATATTCTTATCAAAGTTTCGAAAACGATAACTACAGTTTTGACAGTGAAGCTGCAGAAGAAGGAAACGATTCAGAATTTATTGATAAATGGAGAAGTACTTTACTATCTTATTTTGGTAGAGCAAACTATAATTATGCTGATCGTTATTTACTTACTGCTACTTTAAGAGCGGATGCCTCTTCTAAATTGAATCCAAAAGACCGTTGGGGATATTTTCCTTCTTTTGCCGTAGCATGGAATATTAATAACGAAGATTTTTTCAATTCCAATTCGGTTGATCAATTAAAGCTTCGTGTAGGTTATGGTGAAATTGCCAATGTTAACGGATTAGGTGATTATCTTTTTTTAACGAAGTATACCGGTTCAAGATCTAATGCATACTACCAGTTTGGGCAATCATATTACCAAACTTACCGCCCAGAAGCTTACAATGAAGATCTAAGATGGGAGGTTGGTAAAACTATCAATGCCGGTATCGACTACTCATTTTTTAACAGTAGAATCTCAGGGTCTGTTAATGCATACCTTAAGAAAACTGAAGACATGATTAGTTACGTAACCATAGACCCGTTTACTAATTTCTCCAATGGTATCGATAAAAACATCGGGGACATGGAAAACCGTGGTATCGAATTTGAAATTAACGTAGTACCTGTACAAACCGATAATTTCAAATGGAGTATTGGATACAACATCGCTTACAATGATAACGAGATCACTAATTTACCCGATCAGGTAGAAGCCGGAGGTATTAACGGAGGTACTGGTAATAATATCCAGTTACAAAAAGAAGGATATTCTCCTTTTAGCTACTGGGTTTATAAACAGATTTATGACGAAGCAGGAAGACCAATTGAAGGGGCTTATGTAGATCGTAACGGTGACAACCAGATCAACGATGATGACAAATATCTTTATAAGGATCCTTTTGCTGATATTACTATGGGACTTAATACCAATGTTAGTTTTAAAAACTGGGATCTAGCCGTTGTATCAAGAGCTAGTTTAGGAAACTATGCTTACAATAACATGGCTTCTGCCAAATCTTATGAGATTAGAGCTACCGAGAATAGCATTCTAACTAATCTACATAGAGATTACTTTAATACCGGTTTCCAGAGTTTAACAGAAACTAACTTACAAAGTGATTACTATGTGCAGGATGCTTCGTTCTTCAAACTAGACAATATTACTTTAGGTTATACCTTCGACCAGATCTTTAAAGAATCTACACTGCGACTTTATGGTACTGCACAAAATGTACTTATCGTTACAGATTACGAGGGTCTTGATCCAGAAATTAATGGAGGTATCGATAACAATTTCTACCCTAGGCCAAGAACTTTTACTGTTGGGGTAAATCTAAATTTCTAAAAAAAGAAGTATGAAAATGAATTATATAAAGAAATTAGCGCTCATCATCCCTACACTTATTTTAGTGTCTTGTCATGATGACCTGGATCAAACACCTATCGATCCAGATAGTTTTACAGAAAACGATGTATTCGCCAATGCAGATGAAGCCAGAGGCGCTTTGGCAAAGCTTTATGCGAGTTTAGCTTTAACAGGACAAGAAGGACCTGCCGGGCAACCTGATATTTCTGGGATAGATGAAGGTACTTCACAGTATTCCAGAATGCTATTTAGTCTAAATGAGCTAACTACGGATAATGCTGTGGTAGGATGGGGTGACCCGGGACTTCCAAATTTACACGCTATGAGCTGGGGAGCTGGTAACGACTTTACTACTGCGATGTATTATCGTCTTGCTCAGGAAGTTTCATTTTGTAACTCGTTTATCTCGAATGCCTCCTCTTTAGAGGATCCGGCGATAGAATCTTTTATTGCCGAAGCACGGTTCTTAAGAGCTTTTGCCTATTATAACCTTATTGACTTTTATGGAAATGTTCCTTTAGTAACACAAATTTCTACAGAGTTACCAGCGCAAAACTCCAGGGAAGAGATTTTTAGTTTTATCGAAACTGAATTAACCGAAATTCAGGATATATTAATGGAAAGCGGTGCTAATGAATATGGTCGTGTAGACCGTGTTGCGGCATGGGCTTTACTGTCTAAACTTTATTTAAATGCTGAAGTGTGGATTGGAGAAGATCATTATACTGATGCTATTACCTATGCAAACCAGGTTATTAATTCTTCTTACCGAATTAATACCGTAGATGCTAATGGTAATGGTTCGGCATACGACGAACTTTTCCTAGCCGATAACGATAGTAATGGTGCTCAGGATGAATTTATATTCGCTTTAAACTTTGACGGTAACAGTTCCAGAACTTATGGAGGAACAACCTTCCTTGTACATGCTGCGATTGGTGGAGATATGGATGCTTCTAAATTCGGTGTAAATGGTGGATGGTCTGGATTAAGGACCACAAAAGCCTTGGTTAACAAATTCGATTATGCAGTAACCGCTTCAGATGAAGATGGTAACCCAACGGAATGGGCGGATAAAAGAGCTATGTTTTTTACAGAAGGACAAAATCTTGAGATCAACACAATCGCCAATACGTTTACCGATGGTTATGCGGTAACAAAATTCAAAAATATTGATTCTGAAGGAAATGCCGGTAGTGATGCTGGTGGTGATTTTGTAGATACCGATCTTCCCGTAATTAGAATGGCAGAAATATATCTTACTTATGCCGAAGCGGTTACTCGTGGAGGATCCGGCGGAAATATTCAACAAGCTGTAGGTTACATCAACGAGCTAAGGGAAAGAGCTTTTGGAAATGCTGATGGTAATATTTCTTCCAGCGATCTAAATATAGATTTCGTTTTGGATGAAAGAGCACGCGAATTGTACTGGGAAGGTCAACGAAGAACAGATCTTATTCGCTATAATGATTTTACAACGGGTAGCTATCTATGGCCATTTAAGGGAGGTTCAAAATCTGGGACATCGGTAAGCGATTACAGAGTTTTGTTCCCACTACCTAGTAACATCATCCTAATCAATCCTAATTTAACACAAAATACAGGCTATTAATAAATATAACAAGACACAATGAAAAAGTTAACACTATTATTCATCGCGTTTATCGCAATATTGAGCTTTACAGCTTGTACAGAAGATGATGATTTCACTTTTACTGCAAAGCCAGATCCAGATGGGATTGCGTTTATGAATCAAACCGCAAACACCTATACATTAAGAGCTCCAAACACTGATAACCTAGCGGAACGTTTTGTTTGGAACGAAGTAGATTTTGGCGTACAAACACCGGTAAATTATGAATTGCAGGGAGCCGGTAAAGAAGCTTTTAGTAACTATTCTGTTTTAGGTGATGTTACAGAAAATAATCTTGCGGTTACTGTTGGTGATATGCTGGAATTAGCAAATGAAGCTGGTTTAGACAATGACCCTGAAACCGATGCTCCAAATAGCGGCAACATCTATTTTAGAGTTAGAGCTTATGTTGGTACAGATGCTGCTAATGTAGTAGAGCAAACTTCAGACATTTTAAGCGTTTCTGTTACCCTCCCAGAATCTTCTGAAGGTATCGAGCTTAAAAGAGAACTTTATTTAGTAGGTGATGCTACCGCAGCGGGATGGAACAATAACAATAACAACACACCAATCTTTAGAGATGGAGAAAACGATGATATCTATTATTTTGACGGTAGATTTGCAGGGGGCGATGGTGTTGAAGGATTTAAACTATTAGAAAGTTTAGGAAACTGGCAGCCACAATGGGGTATTAACGATGGTATTGCTACTAGTAGTGCCATTTTAGATGATGATCCCCAGGCGTTCCCAGTTGCTGATGATGCTTACTACAGTTTCACCATCGATGTTGCTGATGGCACGTATTCGTTTGAAAGTATAAATGTTACCGATGCTCCTACCTATATGAGTATTGGTATTATTGGTGACGCAACACCAGGTGCCTGGGATGCTGATACTGATATGACGCAATCTACCTTTAATCCTCATATCTGGTATGCTACAAATTTTGTATTAACTGATGGTGAATTTAAATTTAGAGCTAACGATGCCTGGGATAATAACTGGGGTAACGCTTCTGAAGCTCTTAGCGGTAAAGCAGGACTTGGTAGCTCAGATAATATGCCGGCTACTCCTGGGACTTACAATATCTGGTTTAATGATCTTGATGGACGTTATATCTTGATCCCACAGATCTCAGAATAATCAATTAATATAAAAAGGCTGCTGCGGCAGCCTTTTTTAACTTCACTATTTTATGAAAAAAACATTTAAAAATAAGCCAATTTTCTATTTACTGATTTTGGTTATTTTCTTTAGCTGTTCTTCAGATGATGATACTACGACAGTAGATCCAGATGATGATAGTAGTATAGGACAACCAGAACCTGTTTCCGCATTAAACCTGGCAGAATATGATAATGGTAGCGGGGTAATGATGCAGGCTTTTTACTGGGATGTGGAACCACGATTTGAATGGTGGAATACCATATCTGATAAATTAGGCTCCTGGGCCGATGCGGGGGTAAACCGTATCTGGATTCCACCTGCCAGCAAGGGGCAATCTGGTGGTTATTCTATGGGTTACGATCCTTCAGACTATTATGACTTTGGAGAATACGATCAGCATGGCACCATCCCTACTCGATTTGGAACTCGCGAAGACCTGGAACAAATGATTAGCGTAGCACACGATAATGATATTGAAGTAATCGCCGATATGGTATTAAATCATAACTCTGGCGGCGGTCTGGAATACAATCCCTATCGCGAAAAAGAAACTTATACCCTATTCGACGAAACTCATGGGAATGCCTCAGGAATGTTTAACAGAAATTACGAGGATTTTTATCCTAACAGTGTAAGCAATTACGATCCGGGAAGTTTATTTTACCAGGAAACCAATTTAGATCATCATAGGGAGCGCGTTCAAAACTGGTTATGGAAAGATGAAAATTCTGTTGCCAAATATTATAAAAATGTTATGGGCTTTGATGGCTGGCGTTTTGATTATGTACTGGGCTTTGAAGATTTTGTAATTAAAGACTGGTTGGAAGAAGTTGGCGGATTCTCTGTAAGTGAACTTTGGGACGGCAATCCTGGCGTATTAAGAAATCATATTGAAGCTACCGGAAGTGGGGTGTTTGATTTTGCTGCTTTCTACGTTATGGAACAGGCTTTTGATAGAAACCATGATCTAAAAGGTCTTACCGATGATCAGGTTTGGCAAACAAACCCAGAAAAGGCAGTAACTTTTACAGCCAATCATGATACTGAAAAAGATGCTAACGAGGATAATATCATAGCTCCCGAAAATAAGCTTAAAGCATATGCTTTTATTATGACGCATCCTGGTTATCCTACCGTATTTTACCTGGATTATGAAAATCCTGAATTCCAGGAGCAGTTAAACAAATTAATACGTATTCATAATAGTTTAGCCACCGGCTCTTTAGAGATAATCTATGCCGATAATGACGAATACATCATGCAAAGAAGTGGAAACTCAGAAAATCCTGGTCTTATTCTTTATATGAACATTTCAGCAAGTACAAAAAGAAGAACAATAACCACAAGTTGGGATTCTTCCATTTTAATGGACTATTCTGAAAATTCAAATTACCATCCAAAAGTAAGTGAAGATGGGGAAGTGACTATTGAAGCTCCTGCAAATTCTTATGCGATCTGGTCGATCACAGAATAACTTCATTTTACCAATTTCATAGAAAACGGGATAAAAATCTATTTATCCCGTTTTTTGATTTTTTTATGATATAAAAACATGTTTTTTAAAAAGTAAATTCTATTTTTAAATTCTATTCAGATGGTATAAAAGATACTTACGCTTTTATTTTTTTCCTTATCCGTTAGCAGTCAGCATCTAAAACTTTTCCAAATCACATGTATTGAAAGTTTTCTTTTTTTGTCAACTTCACAGTGTTGATAAAATCTTAAACGTTTAAAAACTAAGTTATTAACAGCTTTTTATTGATAACTTTCAAAAAACATAACATTTCACGTCTTAATAATTTATTTACATTTACCCTACCAAAATTTACTTTTCTAATTTTAATCGACGTGATTTATGCCTGTACAAACAACACCTAAAGCTTCTAAAACATACACTCAAGACGAAGCCTTTAAAGCTTCTTTAGCGTATTTTAAAGGTGATGATCTTGCCGCCCGTGTTTGGGTTAACAAGTATGCCTTAAAGGATTCAGACGGCAACATCTACGAGCAAACCCCTAACGATATGCACCGTAGAATTGCCAAAGAGATTGCCCGTGTAGAACAGCGATATCCAAACCCAATGACCGAGGATGAAGTTTTTGATCTTATTAAAGACTTTAAATACATCGTACCACAGGGAAGCCCGATGGCAGGAATAGGAAATCCTTACCAGATCGCTTCGTTATCTAACTGTTTTGTGATTGGCAATGAGGGGAGCTCTGATTCTTATGGTGGGGTAATGAAAATCGATCAGGAGCAGGTACAATTAATGAAACGTCGTGGTGGTGTTGGTCACGATCTTTCCCATATAAGACCTAAAGGCTCCCCGGTTAAAAACTCCGCTTTAACATCAACGGGAATTGTTCCTTTTATGGAGCGTTATTCCAACTCTACCAGAGAAGTGGCCCAGGATGGTCGTCGTGGCGCCTTAATGCTTTCCGTATCAATCAACCATCCCGATTCAGAAGATTTTATTGATGCAAAAATGGAGCAGGGTAAAGTTACGGGGGCGAACGTTTCTGTACGAATTGACGATAATTTTATGAGAGCGGTAAAAAATAAAACTGCTTACACACAAAAATATCCTGTTTTTAGTGATGCGCCTAAATTCAGTAAAGAGATTGAAGCCGAAAAGCTTTGGAAAAAAATCGTTCATAACGCCTGGAAATCAGCAGAGCCTGGGATTCTATTTTGGGACACGGTAATTAACGAATCCGTACCAGATTGCTATGCGGATCTTGGCTATAAAACGGTTTCTACCAACCCATGTGGTGAAATCCCACTTTGTCCTTATGATTCTTGTCGTTTACTGGCTATTAACTTGTTCTCTTATGTTGAAGATCCTTTTACTACAAAAGCTAAATTCAACTACACACTTTTTAAAAAACACATAAGCGCAGCACAAAGAATTATGGACGATATCATCGATCTGGAGTTAGAAAAAATCGATGCCATCTTACAAAAAATAGATGCTGATCCTGAAAATGAAGATGTAAAAGGTGTTGAAAGAAATCTGTGGTTAAACATCAAAAAGAAGGCTGAGGAAGGCCGTAGAACCGGGATTGGTATTACTGCAGAAGGTGACATGCTTGCCGGACTTGGTATTAAATACGGAAGCGAAGAAGGGGTAGCGTTTTCTACTGAAATCCATAAAAATATTGCCCTTGCAGCTTATCGTGCTTCAGTAGAAACGGCAAAAGAGAGAGGTGCATTCGGTATTTTTGATTCAGATCGTGAAAAGGAAAATCCTTTTATCCTTCGATTGAAAGAAGCCGATGAAAAATTATACTATGATATGTTAGAATACGGTCGTAGGAATATTGCACTTTTAACCATCGCGCCTACCGGAACTACCAGTTTAATGACACAAACCACTTCTGGGATCGAGCCTGTTTTCTTACCGGTTTATAAACGTAGAAGAAAAGTAAATCCTAACGATAAAGATGTTAGGGTTGATTTTGTAGATGAAGTTGGCGATAGCTGGGAAGAATATGTAGTTTTCCATCACCGTTTTAAAGAATGGATGAAGATAAACGGTCACGATATTGATAAAAACTATTCGAATACCGAGCTGGACGAACTTGTAAAAGCATCTCCCTATTACCAGGCCACCAGTAATGATGTAGACTGGTTAAGTA
This sequence comes from Zunongwangia sp. L-65, assembly GCF_056859415.1. Classification (NCBI taxonomy): domain Bacteria; kingdom Pseudomonadati; phylum Bacteroidota; class Flavobacteriia; order Flavobacteriales; family Flavobacteriaceae; genus Zunongwangia; species Zunongwangia sp. L-65. The sequence continues at coordinate 1,178 of NZ_JBSXOK010000046.1, read as the reverse complement.
AAGTAAGAATGCAGGGCGCTGTCCAAAAATGGGTAGATCATTCTATTAGTGTGACGATCAATTTGCCTAATGATGTTAGTGAAGATCTGGTAGGCAGGTTATATCTTGAAGCATGGCAGGCGGGCTGCAAAGGAGTTACCGTTTATCGTGACGGATCACGTTCTGGCGTTTTGATTTCTAATGACGAGAAAAAAGAAGAAGAAAAAGAAGGAAACGGTATTTTTCCTACAAAGCGCCCACAGGTTTTAGAGGCTGATGTAGTTCGTTTCCAAAACAGCAAAGATAAATGGATCGCCTTTATAGGACTAATTGATGGTCGTCCTTACGAGATTTTCACAGGATTTTCAGACGATGAAGACGGCATCCTAATCCCTAGATGGGTAAATGAAGGCTTGATTATAAAAAACCGAAATGAAGACGGGACGTCCCGCTACGATTTTCAGTATAAAAATAAAAGAGGTTACAAAACCACTATTGAAGGTTTATCCCACAAATTTAATCCTGAATTCTGGAATTATGCCAAATTAATTTCCAGTACACTAAGACATGGTATGCCAATAGACAATGTGGTGAACCTGGTAAACAGTCTTCAATTAGATTCAGAATCCATCAATACCTGGAAAAATGGAGTTGCAAGAGCTTTAAAACGCTTCATAGCAGATGGTACCGTAGCCAAAAAAGAGAAATGTACTAATTGTAATTCCTCTAACCTTATCTATCAGGAAGGTTGTTTAACCTGTAAAGATTGTGGGTCATCTAAATGTGGATAGCAGAAAAAGATTCACAAAAAATACATATTTTTAAGTGTTAACTAAAGGCTGCCTATTGGCACTAGTGGTCGGAAGAAATTCCGGCCACTTTAAGTTTTAAATAATTTGTTGGCATCTCCTCCGGAAAAGGTCACTATCATTGCAATAATTAAATTCGTTACTTCCATTTTAAATCTTCTCTTGGCTGTTTTATAATCGATATTGTTTGGTTTTTTATAGATAAGGATAAGCATGCCGACAATCAATGTCATGTAAATCATTACTTCGATACCATTTTTATTCATGGAAACCAAATGGCTTAGATGGAGTTCTTGCTTAATGAACGCTAAAAACACTTCAATATCCGATCTTCTGCTGTAAAACCGTGTCATTTCTTGGGCAGAAAGATCAAATTCATTAGAAATAAAC